>VERU01000535.1 GCA_018882485.1 Rhodoferax sp.
GTCCAGGTCCAGCCCGGTGCCGCGGATGCCGATGGTGGCCGTGGCGGTGGTGAAGCCCACGTTGCGGTTGTTGGCCTTGCCGATGAGGCCGGTGAGCGCGCGCAGGCTGCCCCCGAGCAGGGAGACGAAGAAGCGGCCGTCGGCGGCGTTCTTGTCGTCGTAGACGAAGTTGTCGACCTGAAAGCGGGTTTGCGGCCCCAGGGTCAGGCGGCTGTCGTCGCGAAACACCAGCACTCCGCGGGCGCTGGCGCCGGTCTCGACGCGGTCGCCCACGTAGACCGATCCTCCATCGACCAGGCGGCGGCGGCTGCCGCTGTTGTCCACGGCGTGGATCTCGCCCTGGGACTGGGTGAGCTTGGCGCTGGCGATGGCGGCGTTGGGGCGCGGGCGCTCGTTGATCTGGGAGGCTTCGCTCTTGCAGTCCTGGGCGCACAGCCGGGCATCGAAGTCGGTGCCGCGAATGCCGATGGTGGCCGTAGCGGTCTGTATGCGGGCGGCATCGGGCGAGCTCTTGGCGATGAGGCCGGTGACGGAGCGAAAGCCACCGCGCAGCAGTTGCATGACCATGGCGTTGTCGGGCGCGCTCTGGCTGCTGTACTGGTACTGCTGCATCACCATCTCGGAGTTGGGGCGCAGGGTCATGCGGGTGCCGTCGCTGAGCTTGATGATGGCGGTGGCGCCTTCGGCCGTGGTCAGGCGGTCGCCCTGGCGCAGTTGCTGGCCGCGGCCCATGGCGCGTGGGGGCTGGCCCGGGGTCTGCGCAAAGGCCACGCCACGCAAGAATTCGACTTCTCCGGCCGCCTCGGCGCCGCGGGCTGCGGGGGGGCTCGTTGGTGCGGGGGCAGGAGCGGCAGCGGTGCCCGCAGCCGGGGTCTGCGCCAGCGCAGGGGAGACTGCGGCCAGCAGGCTGCCCAGCAGCACGCCCGCAAGCCAGGCACGGCTGCGCCGCAGGGCAGGCCAGATGGCCGGCTCGATGGCGGCGCTCAGAGCCAGCGCAGGTTGGGATGATTGGGCGGACCGCGCGCGCGGCTCGAGGCGGCAGCCAGGGTGCTGGGGGTTCATCATGGCAGGCAGACCTCGGCTGGAGCGGGTTTGGCGGCGGTCTTGTCTTTATCCTTGTCCTTGTCGTCGCTCTTGCCCTGCGCGCTGGCGTCGCTGGTGCTGGCCGCCCCCCCGGAGCTGGTCTTGCTGGTAACGATCTGGCTGGCGCTGGGCTCTGCGGCACTGATGGCCTGCTCAAACGCCGCCAGGAAGTTGTTGACGATGTTGCCCGGGGTGGCGGTCACGGGAACCGGGTTGGCCGAGGGGGGTGCGCTGGTCTGCAATCCGTTGAGCAGGTAGCTCACGGTCAGGCCGTCGGCGCGGGCCGCGCCGCCCAGGTTCAGGTCGTTGGTGGCGCTCACGCTGAGCGCGCCAGCGGCCCGGATGCGGGCGTTCTGGGTCAGGCTGGAGGCGGCGGTGACGCTGACCCTGCTGCCGGTGGAAACGACGTCGCCGTCCAGGCGCACGGTACCCGCGCTGGTCTGGTTGGTGGCGTTGAGCTCGATGGCGCCCAGGGCGGTGATGCCGGCCGAGCCGATGGTCAAGGGGCTGTTGGCCACCAGCCGGACGGCCCCCGCCGGTGCGGCCACCGCACCGCTGGTGGTGATACCGCCCGTGTTCTCGATGGTGATGTCACCCTGGCTGGCCAGCAGGCCCTGGATCTCGATCGGGATCTGGTTGACGAGGTGGATCGCACTGGCGCTGCTGGCGCGCAAGGCGGCAGTGCGCAGCGTGCCGCTCTGGGTGATGGGACCGCTCGGGGCCTGCAGACGCAGGCTGCCAGCGGCGATGTCGCCCAGGTTGAGCGCGCCAGTGGTGTGGGTGATGTCCAGAGACCCTGAGAGGTCGATGCTGCCGCCGCTGTGCTCGAAGCTCTGGCTGACGATCAGGGAGTTGCCGCTCAGGCGACCTGCGGTCTGGCGGTAGCGTGCGGCACTGAATTGCGTGACGCTGAGTTCGCCCGAGGCGAGGGTCAGGCCCGAGGCGCTGAGACTCTGCAGTTGGGTGGGCGCGCCGTCAAAGACGATCTGGCTGCCCGCGGGCAGGCTGACAGACAGGACGTTGGCCGCATCGGGCATGGCGTCCCAGTTGCCCGGATCACTCCAGGCTCCGCCGGTGGCCGGGCCCGTCCACACGGCCTGAGAACGGCGGGTGATGTCGGCCGAGGTGCTGGCGCTGGCATTGACGCTGTAGTTGGCCGCGTCCGCCCCGCTCAGGCCCAGGCCCGTGGCAGTCACGGTCTTGCCG
>VERU01000536.1 GCA_018882485.1 Rhodoferax sp.
GCGTACACCAGCCCGCGGTGCAGGTGCATCGCCCCCTTGGGCCTGCCGGTGGTGCCCGAGGTGTAGACCAGGATCGCCAGGTCCGCGGGCTGGCAGGCGGCTGCGCGCTGCTGCACCGCGCCCGGCTGCCGGGCCAGGTGGTCGCGCCCGCGCGCGCGCAGCGCGTCCAGCCCGATGACGGCCGGGTCCCGCAGGTCGCGCAGTCCGGCCATGTCGAACACCACGATCCAGCGCAGCGCCGGCAGCCGGTCGCGCACCTCCAGGGCCTTGTCGAGCTGCTCGTCGTCTTCCACAAACAGCACGCGGGTGCGGGAGTCCTCGCAGAGGTAGTGCACCTGCGAGGCGGCGTCGGTGGGGTAGATGCCGTTGGATACGCCGCCACACGACAGCACCGCGAGATCGGCCCAGACCCATTCGACCACGGTGTTGGCCAGGATGGAGGCGCAATCACCGGGTGCAAGGCCCAGGCTGAGCAGGCCAGCGGCGATTTCCTGCACCGCATCCCCGGTCTGCCGCCAGGTCCAGCTGCGCCAAAGTCCCAGGTGCTTCTGGCGCAGCCAGACCCGGTCGCCGCGTTGCTGCACCGCGTTCCAGAAGATGGCCGGCAGCGTGTCGCCATCCATGGCGATCTCGTGCCGCGGCTGAATGCGCGCGGCGTTCCAGAGCCCCTTCATGGCCAGGCTCTCCCGGGCTGGAGGGCGGCCCGGCGCGCCGCGGACGGCACGCCGGTCGGGCAGAGGCGGTGGGGCGGGGTGTCGGGGTTCATCTCCAGGTCTTTTTCTTCTTCCAGCGCCGTTCCCCGCGCACCCCTTCGTTCTTGAGGCCGAGGTAGAACTCCTTGATGTCGTCCTTCTCGCGCAGGTGGGCGCAGGTGTCTTGCATCACGATGCGGCCGTTTTCGAGCACATAGCCGTAGTCCGACGCGTTCAGCGCCATGTTGGCGTTCTGTTCGACCAGCAGGATCGTGGTGCCGCGCTCGCGGTTGATGCGCACCACGATCTCGAAGATTTCCTTGGTCAGCCGGGGGCTCAGGCCCAGGCTGGGCTCGTCGAGCAGGATCAGGTCCGGGCTGGCCATGAGGGCGCGCGAGATCGCCAGCATCTGCTGCTGACCGCCCGACAGCAGACCGGCGTCCTGTGCGGCCCGTTCGCGCAGGATGGGGAAGTAGCGGTACACCGTTTCCAGGTCGTGGGCGATGCCGTCGGAGTCGCTGCGGGTGTAGGCCCCCATCATGAGGTTGTCCCGCACGCTGAGCAGGGGGAACACCTCGCGCCCCTCGGGCACATGGCTCAGGCCCTGCTGGACGATGTAGGCGGGATCACGCGCCGTGATGTCTTCGCCCTTGAACTCGACCGAGCCCTTGCGCGGGTCGAGGATGCCCGAAATGGTCTTGAGGATGGTGGTCTTGCCCGCGCCGTTGGAGCCCAGCACGGTGGCGATCTCGCCGCGACGCACCTGCAGGCTCACGCCGCGGATGGCCTTGATGGGGCCGTAGGCGCTCTCGACATTGAGCAGCCGCAGCACCGGCAGGTCGCTGATCGGGGGTGGGGTGGCGCTCATGCCGTTCCCCGCCGCAACGACGAGACATCGTCCGCCGAGCCCAGGTAGGCCTCGATCACTCCGGGGTGGCGCTGCACCTCCTGCGGGCTGCCCAGCGCCAGCACCTCGCCCTGGTTCATGGCCAGCACCCGGTCCGAGACCCGGGACACCAGGCTCATGTCGTGCTCCACCATCAGCACCGTGATGCCCAGGTCGCGCTGGATATCCTGGATCCAGAACGCCATGTCGTCGGTTTCTTCCACGTTCAGTCCGGAGGAGGGCTCATCGAGCAACAGCAGCTGCGGCTCGCTGCACAGCGCCCGGGCCAGCTCCACCACCTTGCGCACGCCGTAGGGCAGGCCGCCCACCAGGGCATCGCGGTGGTGCTGCAGGTCCAGAAAGTCGATCACCTCCTCGGCCTTGCGGCGGGCCTGGATCTCGGCAGCACGGGTGGTGCGGGTGAAGAACAGGTCCTGCCAGAAACCGCTGCGCCGGCGTGTGTGGTGGCCGATCAGCAGGTTGTGCAGCACGGTGGCGTGCTCGAACAGCTCGATGTTCTGAAAGGTCCGGGCGATCCCCAGGCCGGCCACATTCTGGGGTGCCTCGCGGTTGAGCAGCACCGGGCCGCCGGGGCCGTGGTAGGTCAGGCTGCCGCTGGTTGGCTGGTAGATGCGGCTGATGAGGTTGAAGACCGTGGTCTTGCCCGCGCCGTTGGGCCCGATCAGGGTGAATAC
>VERU01000537.1 GCA_018882485.1 Rhodoferax sp.
TTCATGGACAGCACGTGGGCACCGGGGTTCAGCGGATGACGCCAGCGGCCTTCAAGCCGGACAGATCCTCGGCCTTGAAACCGCACTCCGAAAGCACCTCGGCCGTGTGGGCACCGATTTCGGGTGCAGGCCGGGGATGATCGGGCACGCTGCGGTCGAACCGCGGGGCCGGGCCGGGTTGCACCACCCCGGCCACCTCCACGTAGGTACCCCGGGCCACGGCATGTGGGTGCTGGTGCACCTCGTCCAACGCCAACACGGGGGCGAAACACACATCCGTACCCTCCAGCAGCGCACTCCACTCGTCGCGTGTGCGCCCGCGCACGGCGGTGGCGATGGCCTCGCGCAGGGCGGGCCACTGCGAGACATCGCCTTGCACGCGCAGGAATTTTTCGTCCAGCCCCAGGCGGCGCACCATCTCGGCGTAGAACTTGGGCTCCAGACTGCCGATGGACACATGCTTGCCGTCGGCGGTTTCGTACACGCCGTAGAAGGGCGCGCCGCCATCCAGCAGGTTGCTCCCGCGCGGGCCGGGCCAGCCACCGGCGGCGCGCATACCGTGGAACATGGACATGAGCGAGGCGGCACCGTCCACCATGGCGGCATCCACCACCTGGCCGCGGCCGGAGCTCTGGCGTTCGAACAGCGCGGACATCAGGCCGAAGGCCAGGTACAAGGCTCCGCCGCCATAGTCGCCCACCAGGTTCAGCGGTGGCACCGGGGCGCCGCCCGCGGGGCCGATGGCCTCCAGCGCGCCCGTGAGCGCGATGTAGTTCAGGTCATGCCCGGCCGCATGCGCCAGCGGCCCCGTCTGGCCAAAGCCCGTCATGCGCCCATACACCAGGCGCGGGTTGCGGGCCTGGCAGTCCGCCGGGCCCAGGCCCAGCCGCTCGGCCACGCCCGGGCGAAAGCCCTCGATCAGCACATCCGCACGGTCGATGAGGCGCAGGGCCGCATCGCGGCCGGCAGCCACCTTCAAGTCCAGGGCCACGGAGCGCCTGCTGCGCGCGTTGACATCAAAGCGGGGCGCCTGGGGCACGCCCAATCCGCTGGGCTCCAGCCGATCGATGCGGACCACGTCGGCCCCCAGATCGGCCAGCAGCATGGCGCACATGGGGCCGGGCCCGATGCTGGCCAGCTCCACCACGCGCAGACCGTGAAGAGGTCCCATGGAATCCGTCCTTTATCTGACGCAACTTATCTGGTGAGAAGGCCGGGCAACTCGTCCAGGCTCTCGACCATCTGGTCACATGGCCACAGGCGGGGGTCCTGGCCCTCGGTGTAGCCGTAGGGCACCAGCACCACCGGCATGCCGGCCGCACGCGCGGCCTCCACGTCGTTGGCAGAGTCACCCACCATCAGCGCATCGGCGGAGGCCACGCCCAGCTGGGCGCAGGCATGGTGCAGCGGCATGGGGTCGGGCTTGCGGCGCTCGCAGGTGTCGCCCCCCACCACGACGCGCAGGTAGCGGGCCAGGTCCAGGCGCTGCAGCAGCCCGGTGGCAAAGCGGTGGTACTTGTTCGTCACCACCGCCAGGGGCCAGCCGGCGGCATGCAGCCGGGCCAGCGCTTCGCGCGCGCCCGGGTAAGGTTCGGCGGCGCATTCGTCGCGCTCCTGCAAGCCCCCGTAGTGGTGGAAAAAACGCTCCAGCAGGGCGGCCTGGCCGGCCGCATCCAGGTGCAGACCTTGTGCGGCGACGGCACGCTCCACCAGCACCGGGCCCCCCTTGCCGATCATCTGGCGCACGGCAGCCGGAGCCGGCGCGGTGTGGCCATGGTCGGCGAAGGCGCGCGACAGCGCCAGCGCGATGTCGCCTGCCGTGTCCAGCAGCGTCCCGTCCAGGTCGAAGAGGATGGCGGCAGGGGTTCGGAGCATGCGCGGCATCATGCCATCGCCTGACCCACGGCCCGCTCCCAGCCCGCCATGCGCTCGGCCGCCTGGTCGCGCGACATCACGGGTTCGAAGCAGCGCCCGGCACGCCACTGCGCCGCCAGGGAAGCCGTGTCTGGCCAGACGCCCACGGCCAGCCCGGCCAGGTAGGCGGCGCCCAGCGCCGTGGTTTCGGTGACGGTGGGGCGCACCACCGGAAGGCCCAGCAGGTCGGCCTGAAACTGCATGAGCAGATCGTTCACGCAGGCGCCGCCATCCACGCGCAGTTCGGTCACAGGCTGGGCGCCTGCGGCCGCGGCGTCACGGCTCATGGCCTGCAACAAGGCAGCACTCTGGAAGGCAATGCTCTCCAGCGCGGCACGGGCGATATGCGCGGTGGTGC
>VERU01000538.1 GCA_018882485.1 Rhodoferax sp.
CGGTGCGCTCGCCCAAGTCGCCGACCCCGTCCGAGGAAGGCGAGTGGGAGTCGTTCTGATCAGCGTACCAGCTGGTTCATGCCGATGATGGGCAGCAGCACAGCCAGCACGATCAGCATCACGACCAGCCCCATCACCACGATCAGCAAGGGCTCCATCAGCTGCGCCAGTTGCAGAGCGCGCCGCTGCACGTCGTTGCCCAGCTGGGTGGCCGCCCGCTGCAGCATGACGGGCAGCTGACCCGTCTGCTCGCCCAAGCGGGCAAACAGGGCCAGCAAGGGCGGAAACCGCGGGTGCTGCGCCAGGGCCGACGCCAGAGGGGCCCCCTCACGAACCGACACCAGCGCAGCCTCGGCATCCCGGCGCAGCGCCCGGTTCGACAGGGTGTCCGTGGCGGCCTGCAGCGCCTTCAGTATGGGCACTCCGGCGCCCGACAACATCGCCAGGGTGCCGGCAAAACGCGCCGTGTTGTAGCCCAATGCCAACCGGCCCAACAGCGGCAGGCGCAGCCAGTAGGCATCGAAACGCTCACGCAGCAGGGGGCGCGCCAGAGCCAGCCGCAGGCCGAGCGACGCCGCCAGCGCCAGCAGCAGCAGCAGCCCGCCCTGCTGGCGCACCCCATCGCTCAAGGCCAGCAGCAGCACCGTCAACCAGGGCAGCGCCTGCTTGCTGCCCACAAAGACCTGCGCCACCTGGGGCACCACGTAAGTCACCAGAAACAACACGATGCACAACGCGACACCGGTCACGATGGCCGGGTACAGGGCCGCTCCGATCAGGCGGGCTCGCAAGGTCTGCTGCTGCTCCAAATCGTCGGCCAGCCGCTCGAGCACGGTTCCCAGCTGACCACTCTGCTCCCCCGCGCCCACCACAGCGACATAGGTATCGGAAAACTCCCGGGGGTACTGCGCCAGGGCACGGGCAAACGGCGCGCCAGCGTTGACCTCGGCGCGCAAACCGGCCACCAGCAGGCGTTGCGGCCCGGTGGGAGCCTCTTCCGCCAGCGAGGACAAGGCCCGTTCCAACGGCAGACCCGCCGCCACCAGACCGGCCAGCTGGCGTGTCCAGATCCCCAGGGCCACGGCGGAAAACACCCGTCGGCGCACCACCGAGGCACGGCCAGGGGAACTGGCGGCGTCTGCGGCCATCGCCGGCGCGACCTGCAAGGGAACCAGCCCCTGCGCGCGCAACTGGGACCGGGCAGCATGGGCCGAATCGGCCTCCATCACCCCCCGGCGGGCCTCGCCCTCGGGGCTGAGTGCTTCGAACGCGTAAACCGGCACGGCTGGTGATCCCGATGGACAGCGGCGGCCTCAGGTGGGCCCATCCCGCGTCACGCGGATCAGCTCCTCGCGCGAGGTGATGCCGGCGAGCACCAGACGTTCGCCATCCTCACGCATCAGCCGCATGCCGCCGGCCAGCGCAGCCGCCCGGATATCGCTTTCGGCCGCCGCATCGTGCACCAGACCCCGAATGCGCTCGTCGGCCACCAGCAGTTCGAACACACCGATGCGCCCCGAATAGCCGGTCTGACCGCAGTCGGCACAGCCGGTGCCGGCACAGGCGGTGCAGCGCTTGCGCAGCAGCCGCTGGGCCAGCACGCCCAGCAGCGACGAACTGAGCAGGAACGGCTCGATGCCCATGTCGGTCAGCCGCGTGACGGCGCTGGCCGCGTCGTTGGTGTGCAGGGTGGCGAGCACCAGATGCCCGGTGAGCGAGGCCTGGATGGCGATCTGGGCGGTCTCGACATCGCGGATTTCCCCGATCATGATGATGTCGGGGTCCTGACGCAGGATGGCGCGCAGCGCCCGCGCAAAACTCAGATCGATGCGCGGATTGACCTGGGTCTGGCCGATACCGGGGAGCTCGTACTCGATCGGGTCTTCCACGGTCATGATGTTGCTGTGGGCCGCATCCAGGCGACCCAGGGCGGCATACAGGGTCGTGGTCTTGCCGGACCCGGTCGGACCGGTCACGAGAATCAGGCCATGCGGCTGACCGATCAGGGTGGTGAAGCGCTGCAACACCTCGCCGTGCAGGCCGATGCGCTCCAGACTGAGCCGTCCCTCGGATTTGTCGAGCAGCCGCAGCACCGCCCGCTCGCCGTGGGCCCCCGGCAGCGTGCTGACCCGAACATCGACCGCCCGCGTTCCGATACGCAGCGAAATCCGGCCGTCCTGGGGCAGACGCCGCTCGGAGATGTCCAGCTCGGCCATGATCTTCAGACGCGAGATGAGCGCCGCGTGCAGCGCCCGATGGGGTTGCACCAC
>VERU01000055.1 GCA_018882485.1 Rhodoferax sp.
CCCAAAGAGTTCTGCGCGTGTTATGTAAAGCGCAGCGCGGCCAAGCCAACCGTCAAATCGCACGGGCCGATCTTGGTGCTTGCCACCTGTTCGCCAAACGACCAGACGGGCAAGTACACGCGCAACAAAGCCCGCGTGACTTCCACCACCGGCATCGGCTTGGACATGGACACGGGCGCCCCGCCGCAGGCCATGCTGGACGACCTGCGGGCCCGGCAGCACCTGCTCACGGTGGCCACCGGCAAGAGCCGCAGCGGACTGAATGCGGCCCTGCAGTCGGTGGAACTGAGGGGCCGCTTCGATGCGTCCCGCACCGCCGACGAAACCGCCGGCAAGCCCGATCCCCGGATGCTGCACGAACTCATGGCCGAGTTCGGCGTGGCGCCCGATCGCACCCTGATGGTGGGGGACACCACCCATGATCTGCAGATGGCGCAGCGGGCCGGGTGCGCCAGCGTGGCGGTGAGCTACGGCGCCCACGAACCCTCTGCCTTTGCCGAGTGGGCGCCGCGCTTCGTGGCCCATTCGGTGTCGGACCTGCACCGCTGGCTGCTGGCCCATGGCTGAACCCGATCCCCGGTCCACCACGGCCATCGCCCTGTGCCGTTCGCACGACCTGGTCGAAGGCGGGCTGGCCGTACCCTTCGATGTGGTGTACCAGGGCCAGACCTGTCGCGCCTTTGCGGTGCGCCACGAGGGTCTGCCACAGGCCTATCTGAACCGCTGCACCCATGTGGCGATGGAACTGGATTTCCAGCCCAACCGGGTGTTCGATGCCGGCGGCCAGTGGCTGATCTGTGCCACGCACGGGGCCCTGTACGACCCCGCCCGGGGTGACTGCCGCGGCGGCCCCTGCCGGGGCGGGCTGGTCAAGATCACTCTGAGCGAGGTCGGTGGCGTGGTGCACTGGCATACTGCCGCCCAGTTGCAGCCCCTCGAGATTTGAATGAACGACCCCCTCAGCCCCGCACCGGGCGGCCCGTCCCCTCTGCCGGATACTGAATCAAAAGCAGTCGAAAGCCCCGTCGATACTGGATTTTCTGCTACAAAAAAAGAAGCGGACCCCGAGCCCGTGCAGACACCGGGCTGGGAGCGGTCCACGCTGGAAAAGCTGGCTTTTGCCACGCTGGAAGAGCAGCGCATCGCGCGCCGCTGGCGCAACGGCCTGCGTCTGGCCTGGCTGCTGCTGGTGGTGGTGGTGGCCTGGGCGGGACTGGGGCGTAGCGCCCCCAGCGCCGATCCGTCCCTGCCCCACACGGCCGTGGTCCAGATCAAGGGCGAAATCGCCTCCGGCGCCGAGGCCAGCGCCGAACTCATCGGCGGTGCGCTGCGCAGCGCCTTCCAGGACGAGGGTGCCCGGGCGGTGGTGCTGCTGATCAATTCGCCCGGCGGCAGCCCGGTGCAGGCCGGCATCCTGAACGACGAGATCCGTCGCCTCAAGGCCCTGCACAAGAAGCCGGTGTACGCGGTGGTCGAGGAATCCTGCGCCTCGGCCGCCTATTACATCGCGGTGGCCGCCGACCAGATCTATGTGGACAAGGCCAGCATCGTCGGCAGCATCGGGGTGTTGATGGACGGATTCGGTTTCACCGGGCTGATGGACAAGCTCGGTGTCGAGCGGCGCCTGATGACGGCGGGTGAAAACAAGGGCTTTCTCGACCCCTTCAGTCCCCAGTCCGACAAGCAGCGCCAGTACGCACAGGCATTGCTCAACCAGATCCACCAGCAGTTCATCGGCGTGGTGCGCGCTGGCCGGGGCACACGCCTCAAGGAGGCGCCCGACACCTTCAGCGGCCTGTTCTGGAGCGGCGAGCAGGCGATTGCCCTGGGCTTGGCCGATGCCTACGGCAACCTCGACTTTGTGGCCCGCGAGGTGGTCAAGGCCGAGGAACTGGTGGACTACACCCAGCGCGAGAACGTGGCCGAGCGGCTGGTGCGCCGGTTCGGCGCGGCGCTGGGCGAAGGTGCCTTGCGGTCGCTGAACCGGGCGGGCGCCTTGCACTGACAGGCTGCCGGCCAGGTGGCGCGTCCAGCATGGGCGGCCCGGAGGTGTCGTCTGCGCGGGGGCGTTGCCGCTCCCAGACGGATCGGGACGGGTGAACCTGCCGGGACGGATCAGGGGCCGATCGCGTACACCGTGGGCAGGGTGGGTGCCGCATCGGTCGAGCGTCGCCAGTCGCGCACCGGGAGGCTGCGGATGCGGGCCTCTGCCAGGGTCAGGCCGCTGCACACTGCCAGCCGGGTGTCGGCATGCAGGGTCTGCAACAGGGCCTGCAGCAGCGCTGCGTTCCGGTACGGGGTCTCGATGAACAGCTGCGTCTGGCCGTGGCGCAGCGCCAGCGCCTCCAGCTCCCGGATGCGGCGGGTGCGCGCCGTGGCGTCCTGGGGGACGTACCCGACAAAGGCAAATTGCTGGCCGTTGAGGCCGCTGGCCGCCAGCGCCAGCAGCAGCGAGACCGGGCCGACCAGGGGCACCACCTGCAGGCCCAGCGCATGCGCCGAGCGCACCACCGAGGCGCCCGGGTCGGCCACCGCCGGCATGCCGGCTTCGCTGACCAGCCCCATGTCGTGACCGGCCAGCGCCGGGGCCAGCAGCGGACGGGCATCAAACGGCTGCCGGTGGTCGCCCTGCTTGTGCACGGCGTGCGGCAGCTCCTGCAGCAGCTGGCTCTGCAGGGGCTGGCACAGCGGCTGCACGGCGTCCACCCGCTTCAGGTAGGCGCGGGTGGTCTTGGCGTTTTCGCAGATCCAGTGGGTCAGCCGGGCGGCGACCTCCAGCGTCGCCCGGGGCAGCGTGTCGCGCAGGTCGCCGGGTGGCTGGCAGCCCAGGTCCAGGGGCGCCGGCACCAGGTACAGGCGACCCGGTCGCGGGGCTGCCGCAGGCACGGCGTCTGCGCCGGTGCTCACCGCCCCAGCACCGGCACGCCCGCTGCGCGGATCAGCCGGCAGGTTCGGATCAGGGGCAGGCCGACCAGCGCACTGGGGTCGTCGTTGTCGATGCGCTCCAGCAGCGCGATGCCCAGGCCTTCGCTCTTGGCGCTGCCAGCGCAGTCGTAGGGCTGTTCGGCCTGCAGGTAGTGCTCGATCTCGGCGTTCTGCAGCGTGCGAAACACCACCCGCACCGCCGCCAGGTCGCTGGCCTGGAAGCCGGATTCCTCGCAGACCACGGCCAGGGCGGTCTGGAACACCACCGTGCGGCCGCTCATGCGGCGCAGCTGCTGCACCGCCCGTTCGTGGGTCAGGGGTTTGCCCAGCGCCTGCCCGTCCAGATCGGCGACCTGATCGGAGCCGATCACCACATGGGCCGGGTGGCGCCGCGCCACCGCCCGGGCCTTGGCCAGCGCCAGGCGGCTGGCCAGCGCCGCCGGCGTTTCGTCGGCCAGCGGGGTCTCGTCGACCCCGGGGTCGGCCACCTCGAAAGGCAGGCGCAGGCGCGACAGCAGTTCGCGCCGGTAGCGCGAGGAGGATCCCAGCATCAGGGGGCGGATCGGGGTG
The DNA here is from genome assembly GCA_018882485.1 of Rhodoferax sp. Taxonomy (GTDB): domain Bacteria; phylum Pseudomonadota; class Gammaproteobacteria; order Burkholderiales; family Burkholderiaceae_C; genus Rhodoferax. The sequence continues at coordinate 3,496 of VERU01000055.1, forward strand.
TCGGACATGCCGGGATTCTCTCTTACACTGCCGCCATGGATCCCGCTGGACGCCCGCCTCGCATCGACACCCAGGCCTTTGCCCAGCAGGGCGGGCACGGCTCGGGATCCAGTCTGCTATCGAATCATGAGCGCCTGATCCAGGAGACACGAGGCCTGGGAGCCGATCGGAGGCTGGATTGGTCGGCCTCGGGCGAGACCCGGCCCGGGTCCGATGGGCAGGCCTGCTGCTGGCTGCACCTGCAGGCACAGGTTCAGCTGCCCCTGTGCTGCCAACGCTGTCTGGAGCCGGTGGACGTGGCCCTGTCGGTGGACCGCTGGTTCCGCTTCGTGGCCGACGAGGCCACTGCCGAGGCCGAGGACGAGGACTGCGAGGAAGACCTGCTGGTGGCCGATGCCCGGTTCGACCTGGCCACCCTGATCGAGGATGAAATCCTCATGGACCTGCCCCTGATCCCGCGCCACGACCGCTGCCCCACGGCGCCGCCCCTGTCGGTGGCCGATGCCGATTTCGATGCCGGGACCCGCCAGCAGCCTCACCCTTTTGCCGGGCTGTCGCGCCTGAAAAACGGCCTGGTGCCCTGAACCGGTCCAGCGTCTGGCGGCTCGGTTATACTTTGCGGCTTTCGGCGGCCGGCTGGCTGCCCGAATTGTTGAACCCCATACCGGCGTTGCCAGCGGGCAGCGGCCCGGCACAACGACCCCAAGGAGCCGACCATGGCCGTCCAGCAGAACAAGAAATCGCCGTCCAAGCGCGGCATGCACCGTTCCCACAACGCCCTGTCGGCGCCCGGCATCGCGGTGGAGCCCACCACCGGCGAAACCCACCTGCGCCACCACATCAGCCCCAATGGTTTCTACCGTGGGCGCAAGGTCCTCAAGACCAAGTCCGAAGCCTGATCCCCAGGTTCGACCCGGGCCCGACGCTACCGCCGCCGTAGCCCGGGCCCTTGTTTTGTCCCCCTGTGTGCCCAGCCGCGTGTGCGCCGGTCCCCGCCGGCCATGACCGCCCGTCCATGACCGCCTGCCGATGATCACCATCGCTGTCGATTGCATGGGCGGCGACCACGGCAGCCCGGTCACGCTGCCGGCCTGCCGAGCCTTCCTGGACGAGCACCCGCAGGCCCATCTGCTGCTGGTTGGCCGGCCCGAAGTCCTGGCCGGTTTTTCGCATCCCCGCGCCACGCCGGTTGCCGCCAGCGAGGTGGTGACCATGGACGATCCGCTGGAGGTGGCGCTGCGCCGCAAGAAGGATTCGTCCATGCGCGTGGCGATCCAGCAGGTCAAGGACGGCCGGGCGCAGGCCGCCGTCTCGGCGGGCAACACTGCCGCCCTGATGGCGATCTCGCGCTATCTGCTCAAGACGCTCGACGGCATCGACCGCCCCGCCATCGCCGCCCAGATACCCAATGCGCTGGGCCGCGCCACCACGCTGCTGGACATGGGCGCCAACGTCGACTGCTCGGCCGAGCACCTGCTGCAGTTCGCCGTGATGGGGGCGGCCTGGGTGTCGGTGCTGGGGGGGGGTGACGAACCCTCCGTCGGCCTGCTCAACATCGGTGAAGAAGAGATCAAGGGCAACGAGGTGATCAAGCAGGCGGGCGAATTGATGCGGGCGGCGGCGGCTGCGGGCGACCTGCGGTTCGTCGGCAACGTCGAAGGCAATGACATCTTCCGCGGGCGGGCCGACATCGTGGTGGGCGACGGCTTTGTCGGCAATGTGGCCCTCAAGGCCAGCGAAGGTCTGGCCGGCATGATCGTCGACTTTCTGCGTGCCGAGTTCTCACGCAACCTGCTGACGCGGCTGGCGGCACTGGTGGCCTACCCGGTGATCGCCGCCCTCAAGAAACGCATGGACCACCGGCGCTACAACGGCGGCGCGCTGCTCGGTCTGCGCGGCCTGGTCTTCAAGAGCCACGGCTCGGCCGACGCGCTGGGCTTCGGTTTTGCCCTGGCCCGCGCCCACGATGCCGCCCACAACCGCCTGCTCGAACGCCTGCAGCAGCGCATCGCGCACGCCCAGCCACTGCTGACCGAGCGGGGCGGCGCCGCGTCGGCGACGCTCGCGGCCTGAGGCCGCGGGTGGCGATGCTGCAGCGCTGATCCGGACCCACCATGACCGTCTACTCCCGCATCACCGGCACCGGCAGCTACCTGCCGCCGCGCCGCATCACCAACGCCGATCTGGTGGCCGACCTGGCGACCCGCGGCATCGAGACCTCCGACGACTGGATCGTCGAGCGCACCGGCATCCGGGCCCGCCACTTCGCCGATCCCGGCGTGTTTGCCAGCGACCTCGGGCTGGAGGCGGCGCGCCAGGCCCTGCAGGCGGCCGGGCTGACGCCGTCCGAGCTCGATCTGATCATCGTGGCGACCTCGACGCCCGACATGGTGTTTCCCTCCACCGCCTGCATCCTGCAGCACAAGCTGGGCGCGGCCGGGGGCGCCGCCTTCGACGTGCAGGCCGTGTGCAGCGGTTTTGTCTACGCGCTGACCGTGGCCGACGCCATGATCCGCAGCGGCGCGGCACGCCGGGCCCTGGTGGTCGGGGCCGAACTGTTCTCGCGCCTGCTGGACTTTCAGGACCGCACCACCTGCGTGCTGTTCGGCGACGGCGCCGGCGCCGTGGTGCTGGAGGCCTCCGAGCAGCCGGGCATCCTGGCCAGCGACCTGCATGCCGACGGCCGCCATGTCGGCATCCTGTGCGTGCCCGGTCATGTGGCCGGTGGTCAGGTGCTGGGCGATCCGCTGCTCAAGATGGATGGGCAGGCGGTCTTCAAGCTGGCCGTGGGCGTGCTGGAAGATGCGGCCCGTGCGGCGCTGGACAAAGCCGGACGCACGCCGCAGGACATCGACTGGCTCATACCCCACCAGGCCAACATCCGCATCATCCAGAGCACCGCGCGCAAGCTGCGCCTGCCCATGGAGCGGGTGGTGGTGACCGTGGACCAGCACGGCAACACCTCAGCCGCCTCGATCCCGCTGGCGTTGGACGCCGGTGTGCGCGACGGCCGCATCCGGCCCGGGCAGACGCTGCTGCTCGAGGGGGTGGGCGGCGGCTTCACCTGGGGTGCTGTGCTCCTGAATCTGTAGCAGGAAATCCTTATTCCACGTGGTCCAAAGGCCTTTTTGTTTCTGAAATCTGGCACACCGACATGAAACCTTTTGCCTTCATCTTTCCAGGCCAGGGCTCGCAGGCCGTGGGCATGCTGGACGCCTGGGGCGACCATCCCGCTGTGCGCGGCGCGCTGCAGGAGGCCTCGGCCGCGCTCGGCGAAGATCTGGCGCGTCTGATTCACGACGGTCCGCGCGAGGTCCTGGCGCTGACCACCAACACCCAGCCGGTGATGCTGGTCGCCGGCGTGGCCGCCTACCGCGCCTGGATGGCCGAAACCGGTACGGCGCCGGCGGCGGTGGCCGGTCATTCGCTGGGCGAGTATTCGGCCCTGGTGGCAGCCGGCGTGCTCACGCTGGCCGAAGCCGCCCCGCTGGTGCGGCTGCGCGCCCAGGCCATGCAGGAGGCGGTGCCGGTGGGCGCTGGCGCCATGGCCGCCGTGCTGGGGCTGGATGCCGCCCGCGTGGCGGCGGGCTGCGCCGAGGTCACGCAGGCTTACGGGCCGGGCTCGGCCGAGGTGGTGGAGGCCGTCAATTTCAACGATCCGGCGCAGACCGTGATCGCCGGCAGCAAGGCGGCCGTCGAGCGCGCCTGCGAGGTGCTCAAGGCCGCCGGCGCCAAGCGTGCCTTGCCGCTGCCCGTGTCCGCGCCCTTTCATTCCAGCCTGATGCGCCCGGCCGCCGAGCGGCTGCGTGAGCGCCTGGCGGCCCTGGCTCTGCGGACACCGGCCATCCCGCTGGTCAACAACATCGATGTGGCGGTCGAGACCGAGCCGCAGCGACTGCGCGACGCGCTGGTGCGGCAGGCTTTTGGCCCGGTGCGCTGGGTGGAGGTGGTGCTGGCGCTCAAGGCGCGCGGGCTGGACACCCTGGTGGAATGCGGCCCCGGCAAGGTGCTGGCCGGCCTGACGCGGCGGATCGACCCGGGGCTGACCGGGTTGGCGCTGTTCGATCCGGCCTCGCTGGCCGAGGTGCGGGGAGCGCTGGCATGAGCGCCGCCGCAGAATCCACGGCCAGCGCGCCGGCCGGCCAGGTGGCCCTGGTCACCGGGGCGTCCCGGGGTATTGGCGCTGCGATCGCGCAGCAACTGGCCCGGCGCGGTCTGCGGGTGATCGGCACCGCCACCACCGACGAGGGCGCGGCGCGCATCGGGCAGGCCCTGTCGGCCTGGCCGGGCTGCGAGGGGCGCCGGCTCGATGTCAACGACGGACCGGCCGGCGAGGCGCTGGTGGATGCGCTGGTGCGCGGCCTCGGCGGCCTGCATGTGCTGGTCAACAACGCCGGCATCACCCGCGACACCCTGGCCCTGCGCATGAAGGACGAGGACTGGGACGCGGTGCTGGACACCAACCTGAAGGCGGTGTTCCGCATGAGCCGGGCCGTGATGCGGGTGATGATGAAGCAGCGTTACGGACGCATCATCAGCATCACCTCCGTGGTCGGTGCCTCCGGCAACCCCGGGCAGGCCAACTACGCGGCGGCCAAGGCCGGTGTGGCCGGCATGACGCGGGCGCTGGCCCGCGAACTGGGTTCGCGCCGCATCACCGTCAACTGCGTGGCGCCGGGTTTCATCGAGACCGACATGACCGCCGGCCTGCCGTCCGAGCAGCACCAGGCCCTGCTGGGCCAGATCCCCCTGGGTCACCTGGGACGGCCGCAGGACGTGGCGCATGCGGTGGCGTTTCTCGCCTCGCCCGAGGCGGGCTACATCACCGGCCAGGAACTGCACGTCAACGGCGGCATGTTCATGTAGCCGGCGCCGTTCGGGCAAGGGCTAAAATCTCCCATCACTTCACAACCCCCAGAGGGATCCCATGAGCGATATCGAAGCACGCGTCAAGAAAATCATTGCCGAGCAACTCGGTGTGGAAGAGTCCCAGGTCACCAACGACAAGGCCTTTGTGGCCGACCTCGGGGCCGACTCGCTCGATACCGTGGAACTGGTGATGGCCCTGGAAGACGAATTCGGCATCGAGATCCCCGATGAGGACGCCGAAAAGATCACCACGGTGCAGAACGCGATCGATTACGCCAACACCCATCAGAAGGCCTGAGACGGGCCCGGCCGCCGGCTGGCGCCGTGTGCGCCCGCCGCCTGCACCGCCGCCCCCCGGCCCGCCGGTCGCCCGGACTGCCACCCTGTGCAGCCCGCAGCGGCCGGAACCCCCAACAACTTTCCATCGTTCACGCCATGACCCGTCGTCGTGTGGTTGTCACCGGTTTGGGATGCATCAGTCCCGTGGGCAACACCGTTGCCGAGTGCTGGGACAGCCTGATGGCCGGACGTTCCGGCATCGGCCCGGTCACCCGGTTCGACGCCTCCAGCTTCGCCTGCCGCATTGCGGGCGAGGTCAAGGGCTTCAGCCTGGAGTCCTATGTGAGCGCCAAAGAGGCGCGCACCATGGATACCTTCATCCATTACGGAATCGCCGCCACGGCGCAGGCCATTGCCGACGCCGGCCTGCCCACGGGTGAGGCCCTGCCGGAAGAATTCGCCACCCGCATCGGCTGTGTGCTGGGTTCCGGCATCGGCGGCCTGCCGATGATCGAGGAGGTGCATGGCGAGTACCTGCAGCGCGGTGCCCGCCGCATCTCGCCGTTTTTCGTGCCGTCCACCATCGTCAACATGGTGGCCGGACAGGTGTCCATCCGGTTCGGTTTCAAGGGCCCCAACCTGTCGGTCGTCACCGCCTGCACCACGGGCCTGCACTGCATCGGCGAGGCCGGACGCATGATCGAATACGGCGATGCCGACGTCATGGTGGCCGGCGGCGCCGAATCCACCGTCTCGCCGCTGGGCATCGGCGGCTTTGCCGCCATGCGCGCCCTGAGCACCCGCAACGACGACCCGCAGGCCGCCTCCCGGCCCTGGGACAAGGACCGCGACGGCTTCGTGCTCGGCGAGGGTGCGGGTGTGCTGATCCTGGAAGAATACGAACATGCCAAGGCCCGGGGTGCGCGGATCTACGCCGAACTGGGCGGGTTCGGCATGAGCGCCGACGCCGGCCACATGACCGCACCCAATATGGACGGTCCACGCCGGGCCATGCTGGCGGCGTTGCGCAACGCGGGGGTCAACGCCGATCAGGTCGATTACCTCAACGCCCATGGCACCTCGACGCCGCTGGGCGATATCAATGAAACCCAGGCCATCAAGGCGGCGCTGGGCGACGCGGCACGGCGCACCGTGGTCAACTCCACCAAGTCCATGACCGGCCACCTGCTCGGCGGCGCGGGCGGCATCGAATCGGTGTTCACGGTGCTGGCGATCCACCATCAGAA
>VERU01000539.1 GCA_018882485.1 Rhodoferax sp.
CATTTCCGATTCGGTCAAGATGGACTTTGCGGAAGGCATCCGGTCCATGATGCGCCAGGATCCGGACATCATCCTGGTGGGAGAAATCCGTGACAAGGATACCGCGGAGATGGCTTTCCGCGCCGCCATGACGGGACATCAGGTATTCTCGACCCTGCACACGAACTCGGCCATCCGCTCCATTCCCCGCCTGGTGGACCTGGGGATCGATCCGAACGTCGTGGCTGGCAACGTCATCGGCATCGTTGCGCAACGCCTGATCCGGACCCTCTGCGCCTCCTGCAAGAAGGCGGACAGCCCCACCGAAGGCGAGGCCCGCCTGCTGGGCTGGCCTTCCGCTGCGTCAGGAACCATCTACCGGCCGGTGGGCTGTGACAAGTGCAGCCAACAAGGCTACCGCGGACGGGTCTCCATCCTGGAACTGCTCAAGTTCGATGCCGAACTGGATGAGCTGGTGACCCAGCGGGCCAGTTTGCGAGAGATGAATGCCTACCTGCTGAGCCAGGGATTCACACCCATGGCCCAGGATGGGCTGCGACGGGTGCGTGACGGACTCACAACCATCGAGGAAGTCGGTCGGGTGGTCGACCTGACGGGACTGGTGATCTGATGGCCCTTTACCGGTACCGGGCTGCCACCAGCAGCGGGGAAATCAGCAAGGGCCAGGTGGAAGCCCTGCACGAGCTCGATCTCGAAGCCCAGTTGCGCAACATGGGGCTGCAACTGGTGTCCTCCAAGGTGCTGTCCGCCCGCAAGGGCGTCGTGAAGAGCCTCCCCCGCAGGGAGCTGATCGACTTTCTGTTCCAGCTCGAGATGCTCATTCGCGCCGGTGTTCCCATCCTGAGTGCACTCGGTGACATGCGGGATGAAACCGACTCCCCCTCAGGTCGGGAGCTGGCGGGGGGAATGTACGAAAAAATTGAAGCCGGCGCGACCTTCGGGGAATCGGTGGCTGCGTATCCCGGTGTGTTCTCCACCACGGTGATGAATCTGATCCGGGCGGGCGAGGTCACGGGACAGTTGCCCGATGTGCTCAAGGAGATCGTGCGTTCCCTCAAGTGGCAGGACGAACTGTCGGCACAGACCAAGAAGTTGCTGATGTACCCCAGTTTCACCATCGTGGTCATCAGCGGGGTGGTGTTCTTCCTCATGATTTACCTGGTGCCTCAGCTGGTGACGTTCATCACCAGCATGGGCAAGGCACTGCCCCTGCAAACGCGCCTGCTGATTGCGCTCTCCAATGCCTTCGTCAACTACTGGTGGGCCTTCCTGATCACGCCACCGCTGCTGATAGGTGCGGTGTCCCTGGGCGCAGCACTCTCGCCCGACTTCCGTTTCAAACTGCACGAATACCAGCTGAAAATCCCCTACATCGGTCCGATTCTCAAGAAGATGATCCTGGCGCGGTTTGCCGACACCTTCGCGCTCATGTACCGCACCGGCATACCCCTGATCGACGGACTGGTGTACTGCCAGGAAGTGTCCAGCAACCTCCTGATCCAGCGGGGCATAGCCCGCGCCCGGGAAAGCGTCCTGACCGGTACAGCGCTGTCCGACAGCTTCGCCCAGGAACATCTGTTCCCCTCGCTGGTGATCCGGATGCTCAGGGTGGGCGAGTCCACAGGTGCACTCGACGCATCGCTGACGAACATCAGCTATTTCTACACCCGGGACATCGAGGAATCGGTCGGCAAGGTCCAGGCGATGATCGAACCCGCGCTCACGGTGGTGATGGGTCTGATACTGGGGTGGATCATGATGGCGGTCTTGAGTCCGATCTACGACACCATCTCCAGCATCAAGTTCTGACCGGCCCGGCCCATGAAGACGCTTGCCTATCTGACTCCCGCTGGAACCGAGTTCTGGCTCAAGAGCGGCGCAGGGTGGGAACCCTCGGAGGTGCCCCAGGGAGGAGCCGTCTGGATGGTCACCGATCTGGCCGAAGAGTCCTTGTCCGACATCCAGGTTCCGCGGCTGTTTGGGCGGGATCGCTCCGGGTATATCCAGCGCCAGCTGGTGGCCAAGTATCCGGAAAGCCCTTACCGGATAGCTCTGCCTCCCCCTGCCGGCGGTACCTTGATGACGCGGTTGGCGCCGCCCCGACAGACCTTGCTGGGCCTGGATGCAGCGGGTCGCATCGATGAGTTGCTGGACGATCTGGCGATGCCGATCGCCGGTTTGTGGACCACCTCGCAATTGTTGTCCAGCATTGCAACGCACCGATCGGTACCGGCAGACAGTTTTGT
>VERU01000540.1 GCA_018882485.1 Rhodoferax sp.
GTGTAGCGGTTGCTGTCGTAGATGGCTCCCGGTCTCGGTGGTGCTCCGGCATCGAGGATTTCGTCCCCGGTTGAAAAATAGGCCACTCGCAAGCGGGGCTTCACTGGCAGAAAATCCAGCCCCAAACTGGCAGCCAGGCCAAGCGCGGCGGGCTTTAGCAGCTCACCTTTTTGTAGCGCCGAGTCGCCCCGTCTCAGATCTTCACCCCGGCAACGGCGGTTGTCGCCAGCCTGAACCAGCCCGGCGCGAACGGTGATGGATGAAGCGGAGGGTTCGACCAGCTCCTGTGGCACGACGGTGTCCGTGCCGGCGGGCATCATGGCTCCGGTCATGATCCGGACACACTGGCCAGCCGAGACGGCCTGGGTCCAGACCTGCCCCGCCAGTGCAGCGCCCATGACCTCAAGAACGACGGCGGCGTCGGGGCGAAGGTCGGCACTCCGGACGGCAAATCCGTCCATGGCGGCGTTGTCGTGCGGGGGAACGTCGACGGGCGAGACGAGATCCTCGGCCAGAACGCGATCCAGTGCGTCAAAGAGGCGAACCCGCTCGGATCCGGCGAGCGGCTGGACGAGGTTGGCGATGTGATCCTGTGCCTCGCGGACGCTGACGGATTGCCGCTCGTGATTCGGCGGGGTGGCGGGCGGGGCATCGGATGCGATCACGGCGTCAGGCCCTCGAGGCGTTGCAGTTCATCCAGCGTGTTGACGTTGAAAAACGCGGTTCGATCGTCACCCGGGCGATCGAAGGCAACGCGGATGGTACGGTGCTGGTCGGTCCAGCGGTCGATCTTTCGTCCCCCTTGCCGGATGAAGGCCTCCAGGCTGTCGCGCAGCGAGGTCGACATCAGGCAGAACACGGGTTGCGAACGCAGGTGCCAGCGACCGTCGCCGTCCTGTTCGGGTGCGCTGGCCATGGCGATTTCAGCGGATTCATCGATCAATGCACGGGACAGTCGCGCCACGAGGTCGGGGGGAAATCGGGGCGAGTCGCAGGGCACGGTGACCATGTGGGCGGTTACACAATGGGTCAGACCGGTCAGAAATCCTGCCAAGGGTCCGATGGGCTCATTGGTAGGGCGGTCAGACCAGACGGGAGCCCCCAGTTTTTCATAGGCAGAGCGATTGCGGTTGGCATTCACCACCAGCTGGCGACACAGACCGCTTGCGCGCAGACGGTCCAGGGCATGCAGCGCAAGGGGGCGTCCCTGAAAGATTTGCAGTCCTTTGTCCACCCCACCCATGCGGGACCCCTGTCCGCCTGCGAGCACCATCCCGGTGAGTTCGAGCTGCATGGGTGCTTCAACCGCCGATGTAGCTCATCTCGACGCGCCGATGCCCCTCGTTGATTGGGGCTTCGCCTGAGCCTCGCAATTCGGAATATCGGTCGTCCCGATCCCGCCAGATGCGCCTCAGGGTCGATCCGAGCTCGCGATCATCGGCGCCGCCCCGCAGCAGGGTCCGGAGGTCGTGCCCTTGCGATGCAAACAGGCAGAGAAACAACCGCCCTTCGGTAGACAGGCGCGCGCGGTTGCAGCCGCCGCAAAAGGCCTGTGTGACACTGCTGATGACCCCGATTTCACCGGCCTGCCAATCTGGCAAGCCGTCTGCATTCGCGTAGGCCCAGCGCTCGGCGGTTTCTCCCGCAGCCCCCGGGGCGAGGGGCACCAGCGGGGTTTCTGCCGCGATGCGGGCGATGACCTCTCGGGAGGGCAGCACTTCCTGCATGCGCCAGCCATTGGTCGCGCCCACATCCATGTACTCGATGAACCGGAGGATGTGTCCGCTTCCCCTGAAGTGACGCGCCATGGGAAGAATTTCCTGATCGTTTGTCCCTCTCTTGACCACCATGTTGACCTTGATAGGGCCCAGTCCGACGGCTTGTGCGGCATCGATCCCGTGCAGAACATCGGCAACCGGAAAATCCACATCGTTCATCGCACGAAACACTTGGTCATCCAGACCGTCCAGGCTCACGGTGACGCGCTGCAGGCCCGCGTCCTTCAGAGCCTGGGCCTTGCGACGGAGCAGCGATCCATTCGTGGTCAGGGTCAGGTCCAGGGGCTGGCCATCGGGACAGCGCAGGTCAGCCAGTTGCGCGATCAGTTCTTCGATGTTCTTGCGCAACAGCGGTTCACCCCCCGTGAGCCGGATCTTGCGGACGCCCTGCTCGACAAATACCCGTGCCAGGCGGGTGATTTCCTCAAAACTGAGCAGGGCCGATTGCGGCAGGTACGTGTAATTC
>VERU01000541.1 GCA_018882485.1 Rhodoferax sp.
CACTGAGCCTGCGGCGTGACCATGCGCCAGCTGGCCAAGTTGTCGAGCGCCGTGCCCCAGAGCACCGCCTTCTTGCCACCGGCATTCATGGCGATGTTGCCGCCAATGCAGGAGGCCTCGGCCGATGTCGGGTCCACGGCAAACACGAAGCCGGCCCGCTCGGCCGCGTCGGCCACCCGCTGGGTCACCACGCCGGCCTCGGTCCAGATCGTGGCCACGGTGTGCGGGAGGCCGGGCAGGGCCACATGCTCGACCTCGGTCATGGCCTCCAGCTTTTCGGTGTTGATGACGGCGCTGTTCCAGGTCAGGGGCACCGCACCGCCGGTGTAGCCCGTGCCGCCACCCCGGGGAATGATGGTGAGCCCCAGCTCCACGCAACCCCGCACCAGTGCGGCCATTTCGGCCTCGGTGTCGGGCGTGAGCACCAGAAACGGGTATTCCACGCGCCAGTCGGTCGCATCGGTCACATGGGCCACCCGGCTGAGGGCATCGAACTTGATGTTGTCGCGCGCCGTCAGACGCGACAGCACTCGGAGGGCGCGCCGTCGCAGGGCCGCCATGTCTACAAAGGCCGAATCGAAGGCCTGCACGGCCGACTGCGCCGCCGCCAGCAGCTCCCCCACCACGGCGTCGCGCTGGGCGTCGTGGCCCGGGCTGCGCCGCTTGCCGATTTCACCAAGCCGGTGGTGCAGGGCCTCGACCAGCAGACGGCGGCGTTTGGGGTTGTCCAGCAGGTCGTCCTGCAGGTAGGGGTTGCGCTGCACCACCCAGATATCGCCCAGCACCTCGTACAGCATGCGGGCAGACCGACCGGTGCGTCGCTCGCCGCGCAGCTGGGTCAGCGAATCCCAAGCGGGGGCACCCAGCAGGCGGATCACGATCTCGCGGTCGGACAGTGAGGTGTAGTTGTAGGGGATTTCGCGGATGCGCGGCTGCACATCGACCGACAGGACGTCGGCTCGCAGCAGTTCAGGAGGCAGTGGGGCGTTCATCGGGCGGGTCAGTTCGGCTCGAGCCGATGGGCTTGCTGATTTTATCGCGCTGCAACATGGCGCCCGGACCCTCAGGGAAACCCGGATGACCGGCAGGGCGAATCCCGGGTCTAATGCGGGTTGCGGAAAGTCATCCAGTTGTCGTGCTTCTGTCACAGTGGTCAGCCACACTGGTGCCTTCCTGTTTGTTTTGATTGACCGCCCAGATGGAGTACCCCATGACCTACCGATTGGCTGCCACCGCGCTGGCGCTGGCTGCGTCCCTGTCCGCCCCCCTGACCGCCCAGGCCCAGACCGAAATCCAGTGGTGGCATTCGATGACCGCCGTGAACGGCGAAGTGGTCAACGACCTGGCCAAGAACTTCAACGCCAGCCAGACCAGGTACAAGATCGTTCCGGTCTTCAAGGGCACTTACGACGAATCCTTCACGGCCGCGGTGGCCGCCCACCGTGCCGGCAATGCCCCCCACATCCTGCAGGTGTTCGAAGTGGGCACCGCCACCATGATGGCCAGCAAGGGTGTCTCGGTGCCGGTCGGCAAGGTCATGAAGGACGCCGGCGAAAAATTCGACCCCAAGACCTATGTGTCGGCGGTGGCGGGCTACTACACCGCGCCCAGCGGCGAGATGCTGAGCTTCCCGTTCAACAGCTCCACCACGGTGTTCTACTTCAACAAGGACGCCTTCAAGGCCGCCGGCATCGACACCGCCAAGGCCCCGGGCACCTGGCCCGAGGTGGCGCTGGCCGCAGCCAAGCTCAAGGCCAGCGGCCACAAATGCCCGCTGAGCATCGCCTGGCAGGGCTGGACCCAGCTGGAGAGCTTCTCGGCCTGGCACAACGTGGAGTTTGCGACCCGGGGCAACGGCCTGCAGGGGCTGGATGCCCGCATGAAGATCAACTCGCCGCTGCATGTGCGTCACATCGAGAACCTGGCCAACATGGCCAAGCAGGGCCTGTTCATCTACAAGGGCCGTGCCAACGCCCCGGAGGCCAGCTTCATCTCGGGCGAGTGCGCGATGATGACCACCTCCACCGGCTTCTACGGCAACGTGGCCAAGAACGCCAAGTTCGACTGGGGGCTGGCGCCCCTGCCCTACTACCCCGATGTGCCCGGTGCGCCGCAGAACACGGTGATCGGCGGCGCCAGCCTGTGGGTGATGGCCGGCAAGAAGCCGGATGAATACAAGGGTATCGCCCAGTTCTTCAGCTACCTGTCGCGCCCGGAGATCCAGGCCGCCACCCACCAGC
>VERU01000056.1 GCA_018882485.1 Rhodoferax sp.
GTGCCGATGTGCGTGAAGGCGTGGAGCAGGCCCTCAAGGCCGCCAAGCTGTCCATCATCGAGGAGGCCGGCTACAAGCGCGGAACCACCGATTTCAGCGCGCAGGTGGCGCGGGTGCAGCGTGGCAACTGTGACATGCTGGTGCTCGGCACGGTGCCGGCTCCGGCCGTTGGCATCGTGCAGGAAGTTCGGCGACGCAACTGGAATGTTCCCATCCTGATGGCCGGTTCCTCCTATGACGAGTCGACCATCAAGCTGGGCAAAGAGGCTGTTGAGGGTACCTATGCCGCCGCCGTCATTCCCAACCCCGACCCGGATCGCTCCCCGCCTGCCGTTCAGCAGTGGCTCAAGGCCTATCAGGCCAAATACGGACAGCCCGGCAGCCTGTATGGCGCATACGCCTACGCCATCGTCCACCTCGCCGGGGAATCGCTGCGCAGGGCCGGTCCCAACCTGACGGTGGATTCCCTGGTGAAGGGCGTGGAGTCCATCAAGGACTACAAGACCATCTTTGGGGGACCCACCATCAAGTTCAGCGACAAGGACCACATGGGCATGCGGGGTTCCCTGCTGTTCAAGGTCGACGGCGGCCACTGGATCCAGCAGGGTGGCGAATTGGCCGCCGTGAATTGACCCTAGATATCCCGTTCTCTGGGTCCGAGTACCAGGGTTGTTTCCGTATTGAGTTCACTGGAGTCGCATCATGAATGAAAGTCGCTGGGCTGGTCGTATTGCAGCCGGTTTCCTGTGCCTGTCTGTGGGCTGGGCTGCGGCCCAGACACAGGGTGTCAGTCGCGACCAGATCCTGCTGGGTTACCCCAACGATTTGTCCGGTCCGGTGGCCGAAGTCGGACGCGCGGTGCAGAACGGCGTCCGGATGGCGGAGGAGGAGATCAACGCGGCGGGCGGGGTACATGGCCGCAAGCTGCGCATCCTGGTCGAGGACAACGGATACGATCCCAAGAAGGGTGTGCTGGCCACCCAGAAGCTGATCCAGCAGGACAAGGTCTTCGCCATCGTGATGGCAACGGGCACTGCGCCGGCTGCGGCCGCTTTGCCCATGGTCTTGAAGGCCGGCATACCGCATGTCTGTCCGACCACGGCAGCGCTGATGTTCAGCACCCCGCTGGAGCGCCTGAGCTTCGGCTGCTACCCCACCAATGGGGGCATGGTCGCCGGGGGGGTCAAGCATTTCATGGAGAAGGAGCGCAAGACCCGTTTCTGCGCGATCTATCAGGATGACGATTTTGGTGCCGAGGTGCTGGAGGCTACTGAAAAGCAGTTGTCCCAGGGGCGCTTGAAGCTGGTGGAATCGGTGGGTTACAAGCGGGGGGCGACCGATTTCAGTGCCCAGGTGGCCAAGGTGCAGGGCGCCAATTGCGACATGCTGTTGCTCATCGCCACCGTACCGCCTGCGGCGGCCGTGATGCAGGAGGTGCAGCGCCGCAACTGGAAGGTGCCGGTGCTGGGCTCCGCAACCGCTTACGACGACTCGCTGCTCAAGCTGGCCAAGGACGCGGTCGAGGGTCTGTACGCAGTGGCCTTTGTCGGCACGCCCAATGACGAGCGGGCCGCTGCGCCGATCAGGGATTGGGCGCGCCGCTACCAGGCCCGCTTCGGGCAGGCTCCCACAGTGTCCTCGACCTATGGCTACATGTTCACGCAGGTGTTTGCCGAAGGTGCGCGCCTGGCTGGACCGGACCTGACCGTGGATTCGTTCATCAAGGGCATGGAGTCCATGAAAGGATACCGAACCGTGTTCGGTGCGACCTTCGGCTTCAGTCCCAACAGCCACCTGGGGGTAAATGGCGGTCTGTTGTACCGGGTTGAAAGCGGCAGCTGGAAATTCCTGGGCGATCTCTGAGCCGCAACCGATCAATGATGAACCCGGACTGCTGGATCGTCAAAGGCCCATCCAGCACGATCTGCCGCAGACGGAAGGGCCTGTGAACGAGTTCCTTCAGCAGCTGGTCAGCGGCACGGCCGTTGGCTGCGTCTACGCACTGGTGGCCCTGGGCTTCGTGCTCATCTACAAAGCCACCGACGTGGTCAACTTTGCCCATGGCGAGGTGATGATGATCGGCGCCTTTCTGGGCTTGACCTTTGTCTCGCGCCTGCAGATGCCGTATTTCGTGGGAGTGGTTGCGGCCATACTCTGCATGACGGTGTTGGGTGCTCTGCTGAACCGGTATCTGCTGCGGCCTCTGGCGGGCCAGGGGATCCTGGCCATCATCGTGGTGACCCTGGGCTTGTCGATCCTGCTCCGGGCCTTTGCCAGTGTGGCCTGGGGTCCCGAGACGTTTCCGATGGAGTCGCCGTTCTCGCGCAAGGTGGTCCAGCTGGGTGGGCTGGTGCTGAGCCAGGAACACGTGGCCATCATCGTCCTGACCGCTGTGATGGTTGCGGGCATGTACCTGTTTTTCCGTTTCAGCCGGCTGGGCATCGCCATGCAGGCCACTTCGGAAAATCCCCTGGCTGCCTACTACGTGGGTATCCCCGTCAAGTCCATCCATTCGCTGGTCTGGGCCCTGGGCGCGGCGACGGCGGGGGTCGCGGGGATCATGCTGGCTCCCATTTCGTTCGTCCACGTGAACATGGGGGGCATAGGTCTGAAGGCGTTTCCCGCTGCCGTGCTGGGAGGCTTTGGCTCCATCCCGGGGGCCATCGTGGGTGGCGTGATCATCGGGGTGATCGAGTCCATGGCGGTGCTTTACCTGCCCGAGGGCATCAACAACGTGGCCGCCTACCTGTTGCTGCTGCTGATCCTGATCTTCCGGCCCCAAGGCCTGTTTGGCATCCAGTCCAGGCGCCGCGTGTAAGGCCCTTTCCTTCGCCATGTCCAACCGCATCAAAACCGATTACCGCGACGACATGCGCCTGTTCAAGGACGGGCGGTCGATGGTGCTGTATGGGCTGCTGGTGATCCTCTTGCTGGTGCTGCCCCGCTTCGCTGGGGATTACGTTCTGAGTCAGGCCACGTTTGTCTTCATCAACGGGACCGTGGCGGTCGGTCTGATGTTGCTGGTCGGTTACACCGGCCAGATCTCCCTGGGACATGCGGCTTTTTTTGCGGTGGGCGCCTACGCGGTGGCAGTGCTGGAAACACGGGGACTGCCGTTTCTGCCGGCGCTGCTGGCCGCCGGTGCCCTGTCAGGGGTGCTGGGTGTGCTCATCGGCCTGCCGGCCTTGCGCCTCAAGGGCATCTACCTCGCCATGGCCACGCTCGCCTTTTCGTTCGTGGTCGAGGAGGTGATCGTCCGCTGGAGCAGCGTGACCAAGGGGAACCGGGGCATGACGGTGCCCGATGCCAGCCTGCTGGGCGTGAACCTGGGGTCGATATCGGCCGTTTACTACCTGTCTGCGGTGTGTTTCGGGCTGGTGGTGCTGCTGGTTCTCAACATCCTCCGGTCCCGGACCGGGCGGGCGCTGACGGCGCTGCGCGACAGCGATGTGGCCGCCGAGAGCATGGGGATTCATCTGGCCTGGTTCAAGACCGTGGCTTTCGCGGTTTCGGCGACGGTCACCGGCCTGGCCGGCGCGCTGTATGCGCACAAACTGGCTTACATCAGTCCCGAGCAGTTCAGCATCCTGCTGTCGGTGGAGTTCCTGATGATGATCATCATTGGCGGGCTGGGGTCCCTGCACGGTGCCTTGCTCGGTTCCATGTTCTTCATCCTGCTGCCTCAGTTCATCGTGGTGGTCAAAGGGGTGTTGCCGACCAGGGTGGCCGAGTTGCCGGTGCTGGATTCCGCTACCTTTGGCGTGTTGGTTATCCTGTTCGTGTTGTTCGAACCCAAGGGGCTCAATGGCTACTGGATGCGCTTCAAGGCGTACCTGGCGCTGTATCCGTTCTACAGCCGCGACCTGTTCCGACGCAACAAGATCGGCGCCACCGACTTGATCAAGCACTGAAGCGCCATGGCTCTGTTCGAAGTTCGCGACCTGGCCGTTCATTTCGGCGGCATCCGCGCCGTGGATGGGGTCAGCTTTGACGTGGAGAAGGGCAGCGTTTTCACCATCATCGGTCCGAATGGCGCGGGCAAGACAACCATCTTCAACCTGGTCAGCCGCATCTACGATCCCACCAGCGGCAGCATCCGGCTCGATGGCCGGGACATCACCCACGTGCGCGCCCGTGACATTGCCCGCCTGGGGGTCACGCGGACCTTTCAGAACATCGAACTGTTCGACAACGCCACCGTGCTGCAGAACGTCCTGGTGGGGCGGCATATCCACGTCCGCAGCCATCTGCTCAGCGAGATTCTTCGGCTGCCCGGGGTGGTTCGGCAGGAAGTCGCGGCCCGGCGCCGGGTGGAGGAAATCATCGAATTCCTGCGACTGCAGCCGTACCGCGACAGCCCGGTGGGCAGTCTGCCCTATGGGGTCCGTAAGATGGTAGAACTGGGCCGTGCCCTGGCTGGCGACCCGGTCCTGCTGATGCTCGATGAGCCCTCTTCCGGTCTGAATGTCGAGGAAACCGATGAAATTGGCGTCTGGATCCGCGATATCCGGGATGTGCTGGGCATCACGGTGCTGATGGTCGAGCACGACATGCGCCTGGTGTCGGCCGTGTCCGATCGCGTGATGGCCCTGAATTACGGACGCCTGCTGGCCATCGGGACAGCAGCCGAAGTGCAGGGAAATCCGGACGTGGTGTCCGCCTACCTCGGGGCCTGAGCCGCCGGACTTGAACCATGGCCATGCTCGAAGTCTCCAACCTGGAAGCCGCGTACGGACCGGTGCAGGCGTTGCGCGGCGTCTCTCTGGCGGTCGAGCGGGGCACCATCGTGGCCTTGCTGGGTGCCAATGGCGCCGGCAAGACCACGGTGCTCAAGGTCATCAGCGGGGTGGTCGATCCGCGCAGCGGGGGTGTGCGCTTCGATGACCAGGATATTGCCGGGCTGGAGCCCGATCGCATCGTGGGCATGGGTCTCAGCCAGGTGCCGGAAGGGCGTGAGGTGTTCCGGGTGCGCACCGTGCACGAAAACCTGATCCTGGGGGCTTATCGGCGCAAGGATCATGCGGCGATCCAGGCCGACATCGAGCGGATGTACGGCTATTTCCCCATACTTCGGGAGCGCAGGTCGCAACGGGCGGGCCTGTTGTCGGGCGGTCAGCAGCAGATGCTGGCCATCAGCCGGGCCCTGATGGCGCGCCCCCGCCTGCTGCTGCTGGACGAGCCGTCGCTGGGTTTGTCGCCGTTGCTGGTTCGTGAGATTTTTGCCATCGTGCGGCGGCTGCGAGAGGAAGGGATCACCATCCTTTTGGTGGAACAGAACGCGGCCATGGCCCTGGAGGTCGCTGACTACGGCTACATCATGGAGGTGGGCCGCATTGCGCTCGAAGGCGATGCCGCATCCCTGAGGGAGAACCCCACGGTGAGAGAGTTTTACCTGGGCATCGGCCAGGACAGTGGGTCCAGCCAGCCGGGTCCGGCCAAACGCAAGCCACTCTGGCGATGACAGGTCTGTCCATGGTTGCCGATTCCGATTCCGTGTGCCTGCCCGCCCGCTTTTTGCAGGTCGCCGCCCAGCGCGGTCCTGAGGTGGCCGTGCGTTGGAAGCACCTGGGACTTTGGCAGGAGTGGACCTGGACGCAATGGGCCGATGACGCGCAGGCCACCGGTTGCGCTTTGCTGGCGGCGGGATTGCAGCGGGGTGATCGGGTCGCGGTGATGGCGTCCACGCGGCCCGAATGCCTGTCGATCGAGATGGGCGCCATGGGGGTGGGGGTTCTGGCGCTCAGCCTGTTTCCTGACCAGGAGGCCGACGGCGTGATCCATGCGCTGCGCCAGAGTTCGGCCCGTATCCTCTTTGTGGGCGATCAGGACCAGCTGCGGTCCGCCATCGGCCTGTTGCAGCAGGTCCACACGCTCGAACACATCGTCTACCTGGATGGGCGGGGGCTGCACGCCTTCAAGCACCCGCAGGTTCAGTCTTTCGCATCGTTTTGCCAGAGCGGTGTTCAGGTCCCCAAGGATCGCTGGGCCGCCGAAGTCCAGGCTGCCCCGCCAGATGCCCCCGCGCTGTGGGTCTTGACGTCTGCCACCACCGGGCCATCGAAACCGGTCCTGATCTCGCACCGCAGCCTGCTGACCCAGCTGCAGCGGCTGCAACTGGCCGTGCCGGGCCGTGAAGGCGATCGTCAACTCAGTCTTCTGCCGCTGGGCCTGGTGCTGGAGCGCTGCCTGGTGGTCTACCGGGCCGTGTTGACCCGCTGCGTGATCCATCTCGGGGAGGGCATGCCTTCGGCCCGAGAGAACCTGCGGGAGGTGACGCCCCAGGTGGTGCTGGGCGTACCATGGCTGTGGGCCAAGCTGCATGCGGTGGTGCAGCAGGCGCTCGATCGTTCCACCCCGATGGGGCGTCTGGGCTACCGCTGGACGCTGGCGCTTGGTCAGCAGGAGCAGGATCTGCGTCAACAGGGCAAGTCCATGCCGGCCGCACTGCGTTGGGCGCACGGGCTGCTGAAGCGGTCCGTGTTGCGCCGGATACGCGATCTCATCGGCTTGCGTGACGCCCGTTGTGTGGTCTCGACCGGCGCCCCGGTAGCGCCGGAGCTGGCTGGGTGGTACCGCGCCCTCGGGCTGGATTTCGTCGACATCTACGGCCCGGCCGAAGCCAGCGGCTTTGGCGCCCTGTTGGGCCGTCCGGCAGAACTGGACGGGCTATCGGTGCGTCTTGGTGTAACCGGTGAAATCCAGCTGCGAGGCCACCATGTGGCGATTGGCCCTGGGAGCGAGGACGGTTCGGCGCTGGATGCCGATGGATGGTGGGCCACCGGCGATCTGGGTGTTCGGCTGCCGGATGGCGCCCTGGGCTTTGCCGGCCGCATGGCCGATCGGCTGACGTTGAGCGGTGGACACGCGGTCATGCCGGGCGAGATGGAGGCGCGTCTGCGCCAGTCGCCCTATGTCGCCGACGCTCTGGTGCTTGGTGAGGGTCGACGCCGATTGGGGTGTCTGATCCTGATCGACCACGACCAGGTGGCGGCGTTCGCCCGCAAGCAGAACATTGCCTACTCCAATTTCGCCAGTCTGACCCGGCTGCCGCAGGTCCGGCAGTTGCTGCAGCAGGTGGTGGATGAACTGAACCGCGATCTGGACGAGGTTCGCCAATTGGGCGCGATGGCCCTCATTCCGGACGAGTTGACCGTGGGTGACGGCCGGCTGTCGCCCGTTCTGCAACTCAAGCGGGGTGCGGTGCTGCAACGCCATGCGGCGCTGATCGATCGCCTCGATGTCGATGGCGGCTGATTTCACGGAAAGGAACTCACCATGGGTGCAATGAGCGATGCGTACAGGAAGTCACTGGATGCCTGGTCCCGGGGCGATGTCGAAGGCATGTTTGCCGACTATGCGGACGACGTTGTCTGGTATCCCAACCGGTCGATGAGGCCGGTGCATGGCAAGGAGGCCATGCGGGCCTTCATGGCCAAGTTCGCCAAGGGCATGTCCGACATCTCCTACCAGCAGACCCACATGGTGGAGAGCGGCAACATGCTGTTCGTCGAGGGCACCGAGAACTACACCAAGAACGGCAAGAAGATCAGCGTGCCCTATGCCGGCGTGGTGGAATTCCGGGACGGCAAGTTCGTCGCCTGGCGCGACTATTTCGACCTGAAGTCCCTGGAAGCCGAACTGGCCCGCTGACCCGGCTGGCCCTCAGGCCAGCTTTTCCCGTCGCACGGAAATTCCGGCCTGCTCCCGGTCCCATGTGTCCGGGGTGATTCCCTGCTGGCGCAGCTCGACCTTCTGGATCTTGTTGGTCGGCGTCTTGGGCAGGGCGGGCAGCACGCGCAGGTAGCGTGGCACCATGAAATGCGCCATGCGCGGGATCAGGAAGTGAAGCAGCCCGGCCGGATCGACCGCCTGCCCCGGTTTGGCAGCCAGCACGACCATCACATCATCCTCGCCGTCCGGGTTGGGAACGGGAATGGCCGCCGCCTCCTGCACCGCCGGATGCGCCATCACCTCGCGCTCCACCTCGAGGGAGGAGATGTTCTCGCCCCGGCGGCGGATCGCATCCTTGGCCCGGTCGATGAAGTAGAAGTTGCCGGCGGCGTCCTTGCGAAACACGTCTCCCGTGTGAAACCAGCCGTTGCGCCAGGCCCGGGCCGTGGCTTCGGGCATGGCGTGGTAGCCGGTGGTGATCGCCCATGGCAGATCGGTGCGCAGGACCAGTTCGCCCGGCTCGCCATCGGGCACTTCCATATCGTTCGCATCCACCAGCCGGCACTGCACGCCCTGGCGCGGCCGCCCGCAGCTGCCGAAGGCCCGCGTGTTGACATCGGCCACCAGCGGTACCGATACCTCGGTCATGTTGAAGCCGGTGACGTAATCGAAGCCGTAGCGCTCGGCAAGCTGCACGGTCTGGGCCGAGACCGGTGCCAGCGTCACGATCCGCAGCGGGTTGTCCGCATCCTGGGCCGAGGGCTCCGCCTTGGCCAGGAACTCGGCCATGACGCCGATCAGGCCCGCGGTGGTGGTGCAGCCCAGCGTCCGGATCTGCGACCAGAAGGTCTTGCTGTCGAAGGCATCGACCAGCACGAACGAGGCGCCGCGCGCCAGCACCGCATAGATCGATGTGGTGCCCCCCACATGGAACATCGGCAGGTTGACCAGCATCCGGTCCTGCGGGCCGATGTAGCCGTAGCAGGCCAGGCCGGTGGTCCGAACCTGCAGGTAAGAGGTGAGCACGCCCTTGGAGGGGCCGGTGGTGCCTGATGTGTAGATGATGCCGTGGGTGTCCCACCGCTCCACTGGGGCGATGGGTGCGAGCCGGGCCTCGTCGCCCTCCAGCACCTCGGCCGGCAGCAGCTCGCAGCCCTGCAGCGGCGCCGCTGGCAGCGCCCCGTGCACCACCACCTGCCGCAGGCTGCCCCGCGCGATGTCCCGCAGCCGCTCCACCAGCGCCGCGTGGCAGACCATCAGCTTTGCCCCGGAATTCCCGATGACATGCTGCAGCAGCGCACCCCGGTAGGAGGTGTTGACCGGCACGAACACCGCGCCCAGGTAGTTGCAGGCGAACCAGGCCAGGAACAGGGGCCGCCCGTTGGGCAGCCAGCCGACCACGGCGTCTCCCCGCCCTACGCCCAGCCCTTGCAGTGCCTGCGCCGTGGCCCGCACCTGCCGGTGTGTCTCCTGCCAGGTCCACTGCGTGCCATCTTCAAAGATGGCAAACACCGCGTTCGGCGTGGTGGCGGCCCAATGGTCCAGCAAGGGACCCAGCACGCACTGCTCCCGCGTGGGCAATGCGGCATCGAACCAGGATGGATGGGCCGGGGCCGCTTGGCTCATGGTCGATGCCCTCAGTACATCACCACCGAGCGGATCGACTCGCCGCGCTTCATCAGGTCGAAACCCTCGTTGATCTGGTCGAGCGAGAGCCGGTGCGTGATCAGGTCGTCGATCCGGATCTTGCCTTCCATGTACCAGTCCACGATGCGGGGCACGTCGGTGCGTCCGCGGGCCCCGCCGAAGGCCGAGCCCTTCCACTGCCGGCCGGTCACCAGCTGGAAGGGGCGGGTGGAAATCTCCTCGCCCGCTGCCGCCACCCCGATGATGAAGCTCTGGCCCCAGCCCTTGTGGCAGCATTCCAGTGCCTGCCGCATGGTGGCCGTGGAGCCGATGCACTCGAAACTGTAATCGGCGCCGCCGTCGGTCAGCTGCACCACCGCATCGACCACATTCGGCACCTGCTTCGGGTTGATGAAGTCCGTCATGCCGAAGCGGCGCGCCATGTCTTCCCGCGCCGGGTTGATGT
>VERU01000542.1 GCA_018882485.1 Rhodoferax sp.
GATTCCAACAGTTCGGCTGTGTCAGGAGTCAAGGTCGCTGCCAGCCTCACCAATACCAATGACGGGATCACGTTCTGCGGTGCCCCAACCGAAGTCGTGTCGGACGCCAGCGGTCAAGTCAGCTTTTCGATCTGCGGTGGTACGCTGCCTGCGACGGTCCAGGTCAAGGCCGCTCTGGTCAACAGCCCACTGATAGCGACTGTGTCCAATATTCTGACGGTTCAGACGGGTTTGCCGAGCCAGCGATTTTTTGGTCTGGCCAGTTCCCAGCCTAATTTCTATGTGGGTAGCTATTACACCAATCAGTACAGTGGGAACAGCACAACTATTTCCGTCTACGCGGCGGATCGGTTGGGCAACCCGGTTCCTGAAAACACAAAGGTTGTGTTTGTCACGTCTGGGGGACTGATTACATCGGATACGGGTGAAAGCAGTTGCCTGATCGCTAAAGATACGGGGACTTGCAGTGTTCAGTTGAGGGGACAGGCTTATCGACCGCTAGGCTCTACTTCGCCAGGCGCCGACCCAAGACCAGGCCGCGTAACGGTGTTGGCTTATGCCGACGGCGAGGAGACGTTTTATGACGGAAATTTTAATAACCGTTATGACACCGGAGAAAAGTTCGATGACCTGGGCCGTATTTATATCGACAAGGATCAAAATCTCGCTTACGACGCTAGTTACTTTACGGTTCAAACAGGTGCACTAGAGGGTGATAACGCGTTGTCTATGCCCACAGGGTCTGTTGGAACCCAGTTTTGCAGCGCTACCGATGTTGCGGCCAATCGGGGACTGTCGGTAGAGGGCACCTGCAACGGAGTTTGGGACGGTTACACCAAAGTCCGTCGCAGTATTGTTTTGATTTTCTCCGGGAATACGATAGGACAACCCTCATCCTACGATCTGTCCATACCCGCCGCGAAGCGCACCCAGATCGTGTCGGCGACGGCCCGGTCCGTCACGGTGCAGTTGGCGGATCTCTCTGGAAATCCTCTTCCATCTGATGCCAATTTGACGGTATCGACCATTCCACTGGTGACGGGCGGTTCTTGCGTGGCCACACTTTCAGACCTGATAGTGGGTAACTCGTTGGAACCCACGCGCCATACGGCCACTCTTGATAGCTGCGTTTCGGGGGATGTGATCAGTTTTACTGCCGACCACAACGGGAAAAAGAGCTCTTACGGGTACACGGTCCCCTGAGGATCAATTCAAGCATGGGATTTGTGCCGGGACAGGCTGGAGTTGCCCTCATCGGCCTCCCTGGCGCCGGGAAGTCCACGGTTGGCCGGCAACTGGCGCGGCGTCTGGGGTCGGTCTTCATCGATTCCGACCAGGTGATCGAGCAGCGGCTGGGCTGTTCGATCCGCGAGTATTTCGAACTGGAAGGTGAAGAACGGTTCCGGGATTTCGAGGCCGAGGTGCTGGACGAATTGACGCGGCAACATCAGGCGGTGCTGTCCACAGGAGGGGGCTCCGTTCTGCGTGAGATCAATCGGCGGCATTTGCGGGATCGATGCCAGGTGGTGTACCTCAACGCCCATCCCGACGATTTGTACCGACGACTCAGGCACGACGTGCATCGTCCCTTGCTGCAGGTTGCCGATCCGCTGGGCCGCCTGAGAGATCTCCATGCCCAGCGTGATCCGTTGTACCGGGCCACCGCGCATTTTGTGATCGACACCGGGCGTCCGTCGGTGGCCAGTCTGGTCAACATGATTCTGATGCAGCTGGAGTTGTCGGGGGCGGTTCCGCTGCGGGATCCGGCGGCCTGAGGTCCGAGGCCACCGGTCCGGGGCCTGGCCTAAACTCGGGGCATGACATCCCCTTCGTGCGAAACCGTGGCCATCGATCTGGGTGAGCGAAGCTATCCCATCCTGATCGGCAGTGGGTTGCTCAGGGACCCTGCAAGCTTTGCGGGGCTGCCTGCGGCCAGCCAAGTGCTGATTGTCAGCAACGGCGTGGTGGCACCGCTTTACGCGGCTGCACTGACTGCGGCGCTCAGGCCCCACTGTGCTCGAGTCGATCTTGTTGAACTGTCCGACGGCGAGGCCCACAAGACCTGGGAGACCCTCAACCATATTTTTGATGCGTTGCTGGGCCGTGCCTGTGATCGGCGTACCCTGCTGGTGGCTCTGGGTGGCGGCGTGGTGGGAGACATCACGGGTTTTGCAGCCGCCTGCTACATGCGTGGTGTGCCCTTCATCCAGGTGCCGACCACCCTGCTGGCCCA
>VERU01000057.1 GCA_018882485.1 Rhodoferax sp.
GTCGAGGAAGCCGCTGATCGCGCCCACCCGCCGCGCCTGGGCCAGCGGACCCATCTGCACGCCTTTTTCCAGGCCGTCGCCGACCTTGAGTGCCCGGGTCTTGTCGACAAAACCGGCCACGAAGCGGTCGTAGGCGCCTTCCTGGACGTAGAAGCGCGTGGGCGAGATGCAGACCTGCCCGGCGTTGCGGAACTTGTAGGGCACCATCATGCGCACTGCGGCGTCGATGTCGGCGTCGTCGCAGACGATGACCGGTGCATGCCCGCCCAGTTCCATCGTGCTGCGCTTCATGAGCGAGGCGGCCTTGGCGGCCAGCAGCTTGCCGACCTGCACCGACCCGGTGAAACTGATCTTGCGCACCACCGGGCTGGAAATCAGGTAATCCGACACCTCGGCCGGCACGCCCCAGACGATGTTGAGCACGCCCGGCGGCAGGCCGGCGTCGTGGAACAGCTGGGCCAGCGCCACCACGGCGCTGGGTGCGTCCTCCGGGCCCTTGAGGATCATGGTGCAGCCCGCACCGACGGCCGCCGAAATCTTGCGGATCGCCTGGTTGAACGGGAAGTTCCAGGGCGAGAACGCGGCACAGACCCCCACCGGCTCGCGCAGCACCACCTGGCGCACGCCGTCGACCCGGGCGGGGATGACCCGGCCGTAGATGCGGCGGCATTCCTCGGCATGCCACTCGGCGTGTTCCGAACAGGCAATGACCTCGCCGCGGCTTTCGGCCAGCGGCTTGCCCTGGTCCATGGTGATGCCGCGCCCGATGTCGTCGGCCCGCTCGCGCGCCAGTTCGGCCACCCGGCGCAGCACCTTGCTGCGTTCCATGGGCGAGCTCTTTTTCCAGGACTCGAAAGCCCGGGCCGCAGCGGCCAGCGCGCGGTCCAGGTCCTGGCGCGTCGCATGCGGCAGACGGCCGATCACCGCGTGCGTGGCCGGGTTGAGCACGTCCTGCTCGTGGCGGCCGCCGCCCTGGATGAATTCACCGTCGATGTACAGACTCAGTGTGGGATAGCTCACGCAAACAACCTTTCAGTCAAGGGAAACAGTCAGGAAAAAGGCCAGGGACAACGGGCAGGGATGAGGAGCCGATCTGGCTGGATCAGCGAGCCCGAGATTCTGCCTCACGCAGGCGGAAGCGCTGGATCTTGCCGGTCGCCGTCTTGGGCAGGTCGGTCACGAACTCGATGAACCGGGGGTACTTGTAGGGCGCCAGCCGGTCCTTGACGAAGGCCTTGAGCTCGGCCTCGCTCACCTGCTGCCCGGCCTTGAGCACCACGAAAGCCTTGGTCTTGGTCAGGCCGTCGGCGTCTTCCTTGCCGATCACGGCCGCCTCCAGCACCGCCGGATGCTGCACCAGCGTGGCCTCGACCTCGAAGGGCGATACATAAATGCCGCTGACCTTGAGCATGTCGTCGCTACGGCCGCTGTAGGTGTAGGTGCCGTCGGGGTTGCGCACATACTTGTCACCGCTCTTGGTCCAGCCGCCCTGGAAGGTTTCGCGGGACTTGGCGCGGTTGCCCCAGTACATCATGGCCGACGAGGGCCCGTGGATGTAGAGATCGCCCGGTTCGCCATCCGGGACCGGACCGCCATCCTCACCGCGCAACTCGATGGTGTAGCCCGGCACGGGCCAGCCGGTGGTGCCGTAGCGCACCGCGTCGGGCCGGTTGGACAGGAAGATGTGCAGAATTTCGGTCGAGCCGATGCCGTCGACGATGTCCACGCCGAAATGGGCGCGGAAGCGTTCACCCAGCTCGGCCGGCAGCGCTTCGCCCGCAGACGACACCAGGCGCAGGGTGACCGCATCCCGTGCCGGCAGGTCGGGGGCGGCCAGCATGCCGGCGAATCCCGTGGGCGCACCGAAGAACACGGTGGGACGGACGCCGCCGACTCCGCCCGTGAGGCGCCGGAACGTGGCCTGGGGAGTGGGGCGCTCGGCCATCAGCAGGGTGGTCGCGCCGACCGACAGCGGGAAGGTCAGGCCGTTGCCCAGTCCGTACGCGAAAAACAGTTTGGCCGCCGAGAAGCAGACGTCCTGTTCGCGCAGCCCCAGCAGGGCGCGGCCATACAACTCGGCCGTCCAGTAGGGGTTGCCGTGCGAGTGCACCGTGCCCTTGGGCCGGCCGGTGGAGCCGGACGAATACAACCAGAAGCCCGGATCGTCCGGGGCGGTGTGGGCCGGCCGGGGCGCCGGGGACTGGGCCGACAGGAAGGCGTCGAAGTCGACCTCGGAGGGGTGCAGCGGCGCCGTGGGGCGCGAGACGATCACCTTCTGCACCTCGTGGTCCGAACGGGTCAGGGCGGCCGTCAGCACCGGCAGCAAGGCCCCCGAGACCAGCACGGCCTGGGCGCGGGAGTTTTCCAGCATGTAGGCGTAATCGTCGGCCGTGAGCAGGGTGTTGACGGCCACCGGAACCAGCCCGGCGTACATGGCACCGAGAAATCCCACCGGCCAGTCGTTGCAATCCTGCATCAGCAGCAGCACCCGCTCCTCGCGCCGCAGCCCCAGCGCCTTCAGGCCGGCCGCCAGGCGGCGCAGCCGCTCGGCCAGTTCGCCATAGCTCAGGGTGCCCAGGTCATCCACGAAGGCCGCGCGTTCGCCGTGCGCGGCATTGCGCTTGATGAGGTGCTGGGCGAAGTTGAAGCGTTCGCCGGGCGGGGCGATGTCGGTGGGGCTCATGGCGGTCTCCTGCTGGTTTTTTGGAAAAGGACCCGGTGGGTCTGGCCGGCCGGGCTGTCAACCCGGTCCGCAATGTGAATTATTTTACATGTTTGCGGAAATTTCAAGAGATACAGGCAATATATTTCATATTTCATCCCAGGGATCGGTCGGGCCCGGGTCGGCAAGCCGGCTGCAGGGGCCATGGGACAATGGTCCGCATGCACCCCAAAGCCCTGTTGGACACCTGTGCGGACCTGCTGTCCCAGGTGTTGCGCCTGGACCATCCGTCCGATGCCGTGGTGGCCCGTTATTTTCGGGAGCACCGCCAGCTGGGTCCGCGGGAGCGGGCGACCTTGTCCGACACGGTGTACGCCGTGTTGCGCCGCAAGCTGCTGTTCGACCACCTGGCCCCGTCGGGCACGGGATCGCGCGAGCGGCGCCTGGCCCTGCTCGGCTTCGCCGGTCCGGGCGATTTTTTGCGCAGCGCCCTCAACGACACCGAACGCCGCTGGCTGGACCAGTGCCAGGCCATCGATCCAGCGCAGTTGCTGGACCGCCATCGCGACAACCTGCCTGACTGGCTGGCCCAGGCCCTGCGGACCCAGGTCGGTGACGAGCTGCCCGCGCTGGCGAACGCGCTGAATCAGCCGGCCCCGCTGGACCTGCGGGTCAACACCCTGGCGGCGCGCCGTGATGAGGTGCTGCGCGAGCTGGCGCAGGCGGGGCTGGCGGCGCAAGCCTGCGCCTATTCGCCCTGGGGCATCCGGCTGGAGGGCAAGCCGGCCCTGAACCGGCTCGATGCCTTCACCCGGGGGGCCATCGAGATCCAGGACGAGGGCTCGCAGCTGCTGGCCTGCCTGGTGGACGCCCGGCGGGGCGAGATGGTGGCCGATTTCTGTGCGGGAGCGGGCGGCAAGACGCTGGCGCTGGGCGCGTCCATGCGCAACACCGGGCGCCTGTACGCCTTCGACACCTCGGCCCATCGGCTCGACGCGCTGCGGCCCCGGCTCGCTCGCAGCGGGCTGTCCAATGTGCACCCGGCCGCCATCGCCCACGAGCGCGATGAGCGCGTCAAGCGGCTGGCTGGCAAGCTGGACCGGGGGCTGGTGGACGCGCCCTGTTCCGGTCTGGGTACGCTGCGCCGCCACCCCGACCTCAAGTGGCGGCAGAGTCCGGATACGGTGCGCGCCCTGGCGGTGCAGCAGGCGGCCATTCTTGCGGCGGCTGCGCGCCTGCTCAAGCCCGGTGGACGCCTAGTTTACGCCACCTGCAGCCTGCTCACGGAGGAAAACGAGGCCGTGGCCCAGGTCTTTGGATCGACCCACCCCGACTTTCAGCCGCTGCCCGCGGCAGACCTGTTGGCGGCCGTCAGGATCGATGCCGCCCCGGCCCTGTGCGCCGGGGGCGACGACGGGCGGCTCTACCTGCGGCTTTGGCCGCACCGGCACGGGACGGACGGCTTTTTTGCGGCCGTCTGGCAGCGCGCCTGAGACCGCAGTCCACCGACCGCCCCCGACGGGCCGGCCAGCCCTCATAATCGGGCCATGAGCATCCGCGAGGCGCGCGCCGACGCCCCCGACAATCTGCAGCGGGAGGCCAAATCCGTGCTGGCGACCTATGTCGCCCGGGTGGCCCGTGTGGCCCTGCTGGTCGATGGCTTCTACCTGCTGTTCTTCTGGGCGGTGGGCTCGTTCTGGCTGTCGGTGGTCAATGTGGGCAGCCTGCTCACCTACGCGCTGGTGCTGTTCCTGCTGAGCCGTCGCCGCCTGCGCTGGGCCGTGATCCTGGTCTGGGCCGAGGTGCTGCTGCATGTGGTGTTCGGCACCCTGGCGCTGGGGTGGGAGGCCGGGTTCCACTATTTTGTCCTGCCCTTTCTGCCGCTGGTGGCCATCGTCGAATCCCGGCGCCGGGCCGTTGCCCTGATCCTGCTGGTGGTCGCCTACCTGGTGGGACTGGATGTCGCCGTCAGCATCACCGGGCCGTTGGCTCCGATCGGCCCCGCTCCCATGGTGATCGTGAAGTGGTTCAACATCATCGGTTTTGTCGCGGTGCTGGCGGTGCTGGCGCGGCATTACCGGGCGCAGATCGCAGCCGCCCGCGTGCGGCTCGATCGCATGGCCCTGACCGACGCCCTGACCCGATTGCCGAACCGGCACCATTTCGAGCAGGTGTGGCTGCATGAGGTGGCGCGCCATCGGCGTACCGGCTCGCCCGCCTGTCTGGTGTTGCTGGATCTGGATCACTTCAAGCGCATCAACGACCAGCATGGCCACGCTGCCGGCGACAACGTCCTGCGGGCGCGGGCGGTGCTGCTGCGCAGTGCGTTGCGCGATGTCGACACGGTGGCCCGCTGGGGTGGCGAGGAGTTCCTGATCCTCATGCCGGAAACCCCGCTGCGCGAGGGGCTGCAGGCCTGCGACCGGTTACGGCGTGCGATCGAAGCCCAGGAAGTACCGGTGGGAGGCCAGAATCTGCAGGGTACCGCGTCCTTCGGCCTGACGCTCATCGAGGCCCGGGACGCGCTGCCCTCGGCCGTGTCCCGCGCCGATGCCGCGCTCTACCGCAGCAAGCAGGGCGGACGCAACCGCGTGTCGGCCGACGGCGACAGCGCGCCGGATCTCCAGCCAGGCCCTGCCTGACCCTGGCCCCCGGGTGCAAGCCTCTTAGAATCAGGGGTGTCAGCGGCCAGGAAGCCACCCGGCGCCTGGGCTGTCAACCGAGGAGTTTGAGCCGTATGTTGTTACCTGACTGGACAGTCCTGTATGTCATCCTGGATTGGCTGTCCGACGGGCTGTTGAACTGGCGCTGGTGGCAGATCCTGCTGTTCACCCTGGCGGTGACCCATGTCACCATGATCAGCGTGACCGTCTACCTGCACCGGCACCAGGCGCACCGTGCGCTGGACCTGCACCCGATCGCATCGCACTTTTTCCGCTTCTGGTTGTGGCTGACCACCGGCATGGTCACCAAGGAATGGGCCGCGGTGCACCGCAAGCACCACGCCAAATGCGAGCAGCCCGAGGATCCGCACAGCCCGCAGGTCCATGGCATCCGCAAGGTCCTGCTCGAAGGCTCCGAGCTGTACCGCGCCGAGGCGGCCAATCCCGAAACCCTCAGCCGCTACGGGCACGGCACGCCGGACGACTGGATCGAGCGCCATCTCTACACCGGGCATTCGGTGCTGGGCGTGGCCCTGATGATGGTGATCAACCTGTCCCTGTTCGGCGCGGCGGGACTCACCGTCTGGGCCGTGCAGATGATGTGGACGCCCATCATGGCCGCCGGCATCATCAACGGGGCCGCCCATTACTGGGGGTACCGCAATTTCGAGGCGGCCGATGCCAGCACCAACATCTCGCCCTGGGGCATCCTGATTGCCGGCGAGGAACTGCACAACAACCACCACACCTACCCGACCTCGGCCAAGCTGTCGGTCAAGCCCTTCGAGTTCGACATCGGCTGGATGTACATCCGGCTGCTGGAGATGGCGGGCCTGGCCAACGCCAAGAAGACGCCACCCCGGCTGGCGCTGGGCGATGTGCGGCCGCAGCCGGACGCATCCACGCTGGAGGCCCTGATCGCCAACCGGTACGAGATCATGGCCGGCTATGCCCAGGGCATGCGCCGCGCCCTGAAGGACGAGTTGCAGGCCATGAGGCTGCGCCGCGCCGACGCCGCCGTGATCCGCACGGCCCGCGCCTGGCTTCACCGCGATGCCGACAAGGTGCCGGCGGCCGAGCGCGCACGTCTGGCAGCGGCGCGCGCGGCCTCGCCGGTGCTCGACAAGATGGTGACCATGCGCGAGGAATTGCGCCAGCTGTGGCTCAGCCGGACCCAGACGCGTGAGCAATTGACGGCCGAACTGCAGGCCTGGTGCCAGCGGGCCGAGCGCAGCGGCATCGTCGCGCTGCAGGAGTTTGCCTTGCGTCTGCGCGCCGCCCGGGTCTGAGTCCTTTTGCGGCGCATCGCGCCCAGAGTATGGGTCCGCAAAACAAAAAAGCCCGCGTTGTGCGGGCTTTTTGTTTGGGCAAGCCCGCACAGGGGCTGCAACCGGAAGCCTTACTTGAGCTTGGTTTCCTTGTAATCCACGTGCTTGCGCGCGACCGGATCGAACTTCTTGATCAGCATCTTCTCGGGCGTGGTCTTCTTGTTCTTGCTGGTGGTGTAGAAGTGACCGGTTCCAGCCGTCGATTCGAGCTTGATCTTTTCGCGAGTGCCTTTGGTTGCCATGGTGTGTCCTCCGGGTTCAGGCCTGGCCGCGTGCGCGCAGGTCCGCGAGCACGGCGTCGATGCCGTTCTTGTCGATCAGGCGCAGGCCGGCGTTGGAAATGCGCAGGCGCACCCAGCGGTTCTCGCTCTCGACCCAGAATCGACGGTATTGCAGGTTCGGCAGGAACCGGCGCTTGGTCTTGTTGTTGGCGTGGGACACATTGTGGCCCACCATCGGGGCCTTGCCCGTGACTTCACATACGCGTGCCATGAGGACACTCCAGCTTTCTGACAACGGCGGCCACTGTCGTGAGCGCCTCACCTCGCCATGATGAGGGTGGCGGTAACCCTGTGGCGCACGCAGGCAGGCCCGCGTCGCCGGAAAAGCCCGCCATTATAGCGGACCGCCCCCGTGGTCTTTTGCCTGTAGCCCTGGCCGCAGCCCGGTGACCGGTGGTGGTGCCGGCGGTACGTGGTCTCAGCCCTGTTCCAGGAAGCGCTGGGCATCCAGCGCCGCCATGCAGCCGGTGCCGGCGCTGGTGATGGCCTGCCGGTACACATGGTCGGCCACATCGCCGGCCGCGAACACGCCGGGTACGCTGGTCTGGGTGGCGAAACCCGCCAGACCACCGCGTGTCACGATGTAGCCGCCGTTCATTTCCAGCTGCCCCTGGAAGATGTCGGTGTTGGGGGCGTGCCCGATCGCGATGAAGCAGCCCTTGAGACGGAGTTCCTCCGTGGCACCGCTGCGCGTGTCCTTCAGGCGCACACCGGTTACGCCGCTGGCGTCGCCCAGCACCTCGTCGAGTGTGCGGAAGGTTTTGAGTTCGATCTTGCCAGCGGCCACCTTCTCCATCAGCTTGTCGACCATGATGGCTTCGGCCTTGAAGCGGTCGCGCCGGTGCACCAGGTACACCTTGCTGGCGATGTTGGACAGGTACAGCGCCTCCTCGACGGCGGTGTTGCCGCCGCCGACGACGCAGCAGACCTCGTTGCGGTAGAAAAATCCGTCGCAGGTGGCGCAACCCGAGACACCGCGGCCCATGAACGCGCTCTCGGACGGCAGGCCCAGGTACTTTGCCGAGGCGCCGGTGGCCACGATCAGGGCGTCGCAGGTGTAGCTTCCCGAGTCGCCCGTCAGCGTGTAGGGCCGCTGCCGCAGGTCGGCGGTGTGGATGTGGTCGAACACCATTTCGGTCTTGAAGCGCTCGGCATGTTCCTGGAAGCGCTGCATCAGGTCCGGGCCCTGCACCCCGTGCACATCGGCCGGCCAGTTGTCGACTTCGGTGGTGGTCATGAGCTGGCCGCCCTGGGCCATGCCCGTGATCAGCATGGGGGACAGGTTGGCACGGGCGGCGTAAACGGCGGCGGTGTAGCCGGCGGGACCGGATCCCAGGATCAGGACCCTGGCGTGGCGGGATGCAGACATGGGGGCAACCTTTGCAATCGGAGCGGCGTGGCGTGTACAGTGGAGGGCGAGTTCGGAAGCCGTTCGCCAAGCCGCGGATTGTATGAAGCCCGGGCCCGCGCTGCCGGTACCCCTTTGCGCCATCCCATGACCTATTCCCTGCACACCCTGACCGCTGCCCGCGAAGAGGCCGCCGCCGCCAGCCGGCCTGTGTGGTCGCGCTACGCCTCCGAGCTGGCCCTGCTGTTGGGGCTGGCGGTGCTGGCGCTGTGGCTGCTGGCCCTGCTGAGCCACACCCCCCAGGACGCGGCCTGGTCCACATCCGGCACGGGTGGCGCCATCCGCAACCGGGCCGGACAGCTCGGCGCCTGGCTGTCCGATCTGAGTTACGTGCTGCTGGGCTTTTCGGTGTGGTGGTGCGTTGCGGTGGCCATGCGGCGCTGGCTGCTGGCCCTGTCCCGCTGGCTGCGCGGCGGAGAACTGGAAGCCGGACCGGATGGCGCGGGCGGCTGGGGCGCTTGGGGTGGGGCAGGGGCGGCAGACGGTGTCCGCTGGCCGCAGCGTCTGGCATTCTGGGGCGGACTGGCGCTGCTGATGGTGGCCAGTGCCAGCCTGGAGTGGACGCGTCTGTACACCTGGGAGCCCCGCCTGCCCGGGCATGGCGGCGGTGTGCTGGGTTATTGGGTCGGCCCGCTGAGTGCGCGCTGGCTGGGCGACGCCGGGTCGGCCCTGGTGGCCATCGTCGGTGTGCTGATCGGCGCCTCGCTGGCCTTTGGCTTTTCGTGGGCGAGGGTCGCCGAACGCTTGGGGGCCTGGATGTCGTCCTGGCTGGAGACACGGCGCGAGCGGCGTGAACTGGCCGAAGATCGGGCCATCGGACAGCAGGCGGCCCGCGAGCGCTCGGTCGAACTGCCCGAGGACTTGCCCGATGCAGATGGCCAGACCGCCGAGACGGTGCTTCCGGACGGGCCCGCGCCCGTGGCGGCGGCGCCCCGGAGCGTCCGCACCCGCTCGTCGGCCGCGCCGGCGGCGCTGGCGCCGGTGCTGCTGGAGCCGGTCGCGGCGGCCGAGCCCAGCGAGCGGGTGGCGCGCGAGCGGCAAAAGCCCCTGTTCAGCGACCTGCCTGACAGCAAGCTGCCGCAGGTCGATCTGCTCGATGGCGCTCAGGCCCGGCAGGAGACCGTGGCACCCGAGACGCTGGAGATGACCAGCCGGCTGATCGAGAAGAAGCTCAAGGACTTCGGCGTCGAGGTCCGCGTGGTGGCCGCCAGCCCGGGCCCCGTGATCACGCGCTACGAGATCGAGCCCGCCACCGGCGTCAAGGGCGCGCAGATCGTCAACCTGGCCAAGGACCTGGCGCGCTCGCTCAGCCTCGTGAGCATCCGCGTCGTCGAGGTCATCCCGGGCAAGAACTACATGGCGCTGGAGCTGCCCAAC
>VERU01000543.1 GCA_018882485.1 Rhodoferax sp.
ATCGCATCCAGTCGATGTCGTGCTGGACCGAAGGACACGCATGCTGTACGACGGGCACCATGTGTTCATCAACGGGGAGGCCTATCGGGCCAGCGGGCGGGATGCGGCCTTGATGCACCGGCTGGCAGACCATCGGGCCTTGCAGCGCAAGGATCTTGCCCGGCTCAGCGCACCGGCGCGCGATCTCCTGTTGTCCTGGATCGAATCGGGGTGGCTGCACCCCGCAGCGGCGTGACGGGGGACCCGGGCGGACTCAGACCCGGGCGTTTTCAGGGTGAGGCCGCCTGGACGGAGCAGGTACGCGCGGCGCTGGCCACTGCCCGGCAGCAAGGCTGGGACCGGTTGATCCTGAGCGATGAGGACTTTGACGGCTGGCCATTGCGGGAAGCAGCCCTGGTGGCCGATCTGCACGCCTGGGCCCGTCCCGGGCGCCGCATGCTGATCCTGATGCGCGATCATCGGGTGCTGGTGCAGCACCATCCGCGCTTCGTGATGTGGCGGCGCCAATGGGATCATCTGGTGGAGTGCCGTGCGGCTGGCCCGAAGCATCCGGTGGCCAGTGCCTGTTGGGGTTCGGGTGCCTGCGTATGGCGCTCCGATCGGCTCAGCAGCGAGGGTCTGGTGGTGCAGGAAGCTCGTCAAATCCGGGCGTTCGAGTTGGCGTTGATGGACCTGTCCGGGGTGGCCCGGCCTGCCTTCGCGGCGACCACCCTGGGTTTGTGAGGCCAGATGTCCATTTTGGGGCAGGTGTTTCCGGGTGTAATACAATCACGGGCTAAGCAGAATAGCTCGAGTCGATTTTGCTTGGTCCGGGTGGTTCAGGCCGCACGCGACAATTTCCGGAAATTGTTTTTCAACTTTTCAACAGGTGTAATCTCATGAACAAGACCCTCGTTCTGGCTGCCGTGATCGCTGCTGCTGCTCTCGCCGCTTGCGGCAAGAAGGAAGAGCCGGCTCCGGCCCCCGCTCCCGCACCCGCCGCAGCTCCGGCCCCCGCTCCCGCTGCTTCGGCTCCCGAGGCTGCCGCTTCCGGCGCTGCCACCGATGCTGCTGCCAAGGCTGCCGCCGATGCGGCCTCCGCTGCTGCCAAGAAGTAAGCCCTCACCGCTTGCCTCGAAAAAGCCACCTTCGGGTGGCTTTTTTTCGTCCCTTTGGCGGCCGCGTCAGATGCCGGTCTCCATCGTGAGCCACGGGGTTCCTCGGGTGGGATCGGCCACGAGGATGTCGGCCGCGCTGCGGCCGGTTGCCGCCGCCAGCGCCTCCTGTGCCAGCGACGGCCGGTTGTTGCGCTCACTCAGGTGCGCCGCGATCAGGTGGCGCAGACCGTCGTGGACGAGGGACGCCGCCAGTTCGGCTGCCTGCAGGTTGGACAGGTGTCCGTAGGCACCGCCGATGCGCTGTTTGAGAAAGGGCGGATAGGCGCTGGCCGCCAGCAGGTCGCTGTCGTGGTTGCATTCAAGCATGAGGGCGTGGCAGCCAGCCAGTTGACGCCGGACATGCGGCGTTGGGTGACCGATGTCGGTCAGGATGCCGACGCGGCAGCCTCCCTGCGTGCACACCAGTTGCAGGGGCTCGCTGGCGTCGTGGGGCACGGTGTAGGGGTGGAGTTCCATCAGCCCACCGAACGAGAGGGTCCCGCCATCCCGGGCCAGCCGGATGCGGTCGCCCATATCGGGCGCACCCATGGCCGCGTAGGTGCCCTGGCTCAGCCACATCGCGCAGCCGTGGCTGCGCACGAACGCGACCGCCGAACCCGCGTGGTCGGCATGTTCGTGGGTGATGAACAGGGCATCGACCTGGCTGGGGTGCACACCGGCGTCCACCAGTCTGGACTCGAGCTCCCGCAACCCCAGCCCGCAATCGATCAGCAGCCGGGCGCAGCCGGAGGAACCGCCGGCTTCCAGCAGCGTGGCATTGCCCGAGCTGCCACTGCCCAGATTGCGCAGGCGCAGCACGGCTGCCAGCGCTACTGCAGGTCGTCCGCGATGACCTTGAGGATGCGCTGGGCCTGCGCCGCGTTGACCGCCGAACCTTCGGCTGTCTGCACCGACACCCAGGTAGCCGCATCACGGCTCACCACCGCGATACGGTACGTGAGCGGCTGGCCGCTCACATTGCCAGACCCGAACAGCTTGCTGAAAAAGCCTGGCTCGGTCTTGTCGGTCGGGGGTACGTAACGGACAAAGTACAGACCCTTGCTGCGGTCACGGTCTTCC
>VERU01000058.1 GCA_018882485.1 Rhodoferax sp.
GTGTGGCCGGTCGCGTTTTCACAAAGCGGCGGCAGCCCCGATCTGCGGGCCGCCCTGCAACACTGCGATCCCCAGCGCTTGCACAGCAGCGCATTCGTCAACACCTGGCCCTCGCCGCTGGCCGATGCGGCCGCCTTCGGAATTGCGCTGCATGCGGCGCCAGAGACCGCCGTGGCGGCGACCAAATCCGTGATCGCCCAGATGACCGCCGGCGCGATGCTGACCGCCGCGCTGGCCGCACCGGCGTCGGCGGCCGCTGCCGACCTGCAGCTGGAACTCGAGCGGTTGCCGCAATGGCTGCACAGCGCCCAGCAGACCGACCCCGAACCGCTGGTTCAGGCGCTGCAAGGGTGCCGCCACCTGTATGTGATCGGTCGTGGGCAGGGTCTGCCGATTGCCCGCGAACTGGCCCTGAAATTCAAGGAAACCTGCGGCCTGCAAGCCGAGGCCTTTTCGGCCGCCGAATTGCTGCATGGGCCCTTGGCCCTGGCCGGGCCGGACCTGCACGCCCTGTTGCTGGTGACCGACCGCCAAAGCGCGCCGGAACTGCTGGCCTGTGCCGAGCGCCTGGATCGCCTGCAGGCCCGGGTGCGGTTGGCGGGGCCCTGTCCCGGCAGCCTGTTCGACCTGCCGCCACTGCCCGGCACCTACTGCCCGGGCGTGGCCTACCTGGGCGGCCTGTACCTGCTGGTCGATGCGCTGGCTCGCCGCCTCGGGCGCGACCCCGACCGGCCTCCCCACCTGAACAAGGTGACGCTCACGTTCTGAAGCGGCGGCGCCGCCCACCCGATCCCTGATGACCGGCACTTCCATGTCCAACCCCTTCCTGCCCTGGATCCAGGCCTACCGCCACCATTGGGAGACGGCCCGCGCCCATGCCCCGCAACCGGTCCTGGCAGCGTCTGACGGCGCCGATCCGGCACCGGCCGATGCCCCCGGCGCGACCTCGCCGCTGTGCCTGCTGTTCTCGCCCCACCCGGATGACGAGGCGCTGGTGGGCGGAATCGCGCTGCGGCTGCAACAGGAGTCGGGCTGGCGCGTGGTGAATGTGGCGGTCACCCTGGGCAGCCGGCTGGACCGCCGGGCGGCGCGCTGGCAGGAACTGCAGGCAAGCTGCCGGGTGCTGGGCTTTGGCTGCGTGGGCGCCGGTGCCGCCCACGGACAGGGGCTGGACGGTGTGCAATGGGCGCAGGCCGAGGCCGATACCGCCCACTGGCAGCTCGCCCGCCGGTCGGTCCTCGGGCTGCTGACACGGCTGCGGCCGACCGTGGTGGTCTGTCCGCATGAACTCGACGGTCACGATGCGCACCGGGCCACCGGCCGGCTGGTGCGCGAAGCGATCGAACAGGCCCCCGACCTGAGCCTGCACCTGCTGCTGAGCGAATACTGGAACACCCAGCTGCAGCCCCGGCTGATGCTGGAACTGCCCGACGATTGCATCGCCCGCATGATGCTGGCGACCGCGCAGCACGTGGGCGAGGTCACCCGCCACCCCTACCACCTGTCGCTGCCCGCCTGGCTGATCGACGGGGCACGCCGGGGCGCCGAGCGGGTGGGGGCTCCGGGCTCCGCCGCCAGCGAAATCACCTTTGCCGCGCTGTATGGCTGGCGCCTGTGGCGTGCGGGACGCTGGGAGGACGCCCCTGGCTGCATCCAGTCCCGGCACCAGCCGATCGGCGACCGGTTCCTGCCGAGCTGACACGACAGCCCGGTCTGCAGCCGTCAGGCCGTCAGCCGACGCGGGCTGGAGCGGGCCAGATAGAACCACTCGTTGCCCGGTTGGGCGCGCTCATTGGGGAATACGATGTAGCCATCGAGCGGCGAAAGCACCGGTGTGCCATCGTGTCGCGTTGCCACCCGTTGGCCGGTGTGCAGGGGGTCGTAGCTGGCCCAGGGCCGCTCGAAGCGGTCTTGTGCGTGCAGCCGGTCCACCACCTCGACCAGCCGCAGAAATTCGGGCTCGGCGCAGGGCGCAGGCGGCGCCTGCTCCACCATGCCCAGGTGAGCCAGTGCCGCACGGATGGCCTGGTAGGCCGTCTCGGGCGCAGCCGGGTCCTCGTGCTGACCGCACTCCAGCGTCACGGCGTACCCGCCCCGACGGCGCATGTATTCGGTGGTGCCCACGCCGTACTCCGGGTCGGTGCTGAGCAGTCCCGCCCGGTCGGCCACCGGCGTGCGGGCCAGCCGTTCCTGCACGCCGCGGGCGTAGACATCCAGCCAACCCTCGACGATGCGGCGCACGCCCAGACGCAGCACCAGAGCCTGTTCTTCGGCGGCACGGGCAAACGGTTGCAGGCTGCCGTCGTTGTCCGGCGGACCGATCATGGCGAAAGCTTGTCCCACCGACTGAAAGGAGTGCAGATCCAGCAACACATCGTGCGCGGCCAGCACGGGGCACAGCACACGGGCAATCCGGTCCTCGTAGTCCAGCGGCGTGGCGTCGGGTCGCAGGTTGCGGTTCAGATTGCGATCCCCCTGGCGCTGCCGCAGCCGGTAGGCGCGCGGGTTGGTGACCGGCAGCAGCGTGAGGGTGCCTCGAACCAGTTCCAGCGCACCGGCATCCAGTTCGGCGGCGACGCGGGCGATTCCCTGG
Organism: Rhodoferax sp.; assembly: GCA_018882485.1. Classification (GTDB taxonomy): domain Bacteria; phylum Pseudomonadota; class Gammaproteobacteria; order Burkholderiales; family Burkholderiaceae_C; genus Rhodoferax. Next base: position 2,594 of record VERU01000058.1, read on the forward strand.
CTGCCGCTGGTCTCGTTGCCATGCACCGCTCCCAGCACGATGAAACGGGGTCCGGGCTCAAGGCCCTGGAACTGGTGGAGGCGCAGGCTGGTCTCGGAGGGCGTCATGCAGGAATCCGCGGCGTGGGGGTTGCGCGAATTCTAGGGCGCAAGCCGCGGCCACCCCCGTCCCGGGCCCAAGCCGGCCGAGACGGCCGATGACGCCGGCCCGGCCTGGAATTCTTGACGCGGGTCAAAGACGCCCAGGGTCCGCCGTCGCATGATGGACATCCTGTCCACCCCACACGAACACCATGCAAACCGAACAAGCCGCCCCCTACAAAGCCCTGCTGCTGGAGCAGCAGGCCAGCCTGCAGGCCCAACTGGCGGCCCTGCGCGGAGGGGCCATTGGCCGGGTTCAGGCCTCGGCCGAGCACTACGCCCGGCCCGAAGATCCACAGGCCCAGCTGAACACCGAGAAAGAGCTGGAGTTCACGCTCGACGCCCATGAAAGCGCCGAACTCGATGCGGTGCAGGCCGCACTGGATCGCATCAGCGCCGGGCGCTATGGCGACTGCAGCGACTGCGGACTGGCCATTCCCGCTGCCCGGCTGCAGGCCACGCCCACGGCCCTGCGCTGTATCGCCTGCCAGCAGCGGGCCGAGCAACACCCGCCCGGGCGACCCTGACAGGTCGGGCTGCGGCCGCAGGACGCCCGGGTCAGCGGCTGCCGTCTTCCCCGGGATGGGGAGCCTGCAACGCGGCTCGGACCGCGCCAGGGCTGGGCAGGGTGTACAGATAGGCGGTGGACAAGGCCATCAGGCGTTCGAACCGGCCGCCGTGCACCATCACCACGAAATCGCCCTGCGCATCCAGCCAGAAAGGCGCGGGCAGGGGGTGGTCCCGGGACGCATACCGCAGCATCTCGGGGTCCAGCAGGTAGTCATAGGCCTGGTGATCGCCCGCAGCACGGGGCGTCGGGTCGGCGGCCTGCCCGGTGCGGGTATCGACCACCCAGTAGTGGGGCACGAACACCGTGCCCAGCTCCCCGAAGTCATCCCCCACCATCCAGCCCGCCTGCACGCTCCAGACTTCAGGGTCCATGGCCTGCAACAGCGCCGAGTTTCCGACACAGGCGTTCGGTGCGGCCCAGGCGACCTGCAGGCGCGCCACCTCCACGACCCGGCAATCGGGCCGCTGGCGCAGGAACCGGGCCGATGCAGGCTTCATCACGAGGGCCTGCACGGTGCGTCGATCGCCTGCCGGTCGTGATTCCAACAACGTGACCTTGGCATGCTTGTGGGAGAGCATCCTCCCACGGTTGCCGGCCGGCGGCTATCCCACGCGACAGGAAGTCATCCCTTTCCCATGGGATGCCAGTCCCCCGGGCTTGTAATAAAGTCGTTCCACATGACGCCGCTGACCCCTGCCACACCTGCCACCCGGAGCGCCGCCCGGCGCATCCTCGTGGTGGAAGACAATCCGCTGTTCCAGTCGCAAATCGCCAGAGCCGTCGCCAGCGTGGAGCCCGCCAGCCGGGTGCTGGTGTGCGACACCGGATCGGCCGCCATCGACCATCTGGAGGACCCGCAGCAGCGCATCGACCTGGCCCTGGTGGACCTGGGACTGCCCGACATCGGCGGGATCGAGGTGATCCGGGCCGTGCGCCGGCGCTTTGCCGATGTCCCGGTCATGGTGATTTCGGTGGTCTCGGCCGAGCGCAGCGTGCTGGCCGCCATCCGCGCGGGCGCTCGCGGCTACATCCTCAAGGGCGACTCCGAGGCCTCCATCGGCCAGGCCATCCAGGACGTGCTGCAGGGCAACTACCCCATCAGCCCGTCACTGGCACGCACGCTGTTCAAGCTGGCCGGGGCGCCCGGCGCCAGCGGCGGATCGGACGAGTTCAAACTGTCACCGCGCGAAACCGAAACCCTGCAGCTGCTGTCGCGCGGCCTGAGTTACGAGGAGGTGGCCGGCCTCATGGGCGTGGCCCTGTCGACCGTGCAGACCAACATCCGCAACCTGTACCGCAAACTCGACGCCAAGACCCAGATGCAGGCCGTGGCCAAGGCGCGGGACGCCGGCCTGATCTGAGGCCCTCGGCCGTGCCGGCTCGCGGCCTCAGTGCGGCTTCAGCGTCAGGACCAGGCTAATTTCGGTGCCGGGTGAACGGGGCCGCACCGACAGCTCCGCACCGATCTCCCGCGCACGGGTGCGCATGTTGTTCATGCCGCGGCCCTGCCGGGCTTCAGGACGGATGCCCACGCCGTCATCGAACACACTCAGCCAGAGCTGCCTGCGTTCAGGGTCGAAGCGCCCCTGAAACCAGATGTGGGTGGCCCGCGCATGCTTGATCGCATTGTTGAGCGCCTCCTGCGCGATGCGCAGGATGTGCAGGATGACGCGCTCGGGCTGGGCCGGACAGGCATCGAGCTGCAGGTGCCAGTGCACCTGCAGCGCGCTCCCGGCCAGCCGGCTCTGGGTCCGGAACCGGAAATCCAGCATGGCGCTGGCCAGGGTCTGCTCGCTGTTGCCCAGGGTGTCCACCAGCAGGTACAGATCGGCCATGCACTCCTGCAGGATCTGCGTCAGCTGCGCCTGGGTGATCAAACCCTGCTCCGCCAGCAGGCGGGCACTGGCCAGTTGCGAGCCGAAGCCATCGTGCATGTCCTGCAGCAGCCTCTCCCGTTCATCGGCCTTGGTGCGCTCGACCTCCGCCACCAGCAGCCGGGCATTGGCCTGCTCCAGCGCCAGCGTGCGCTCGGCGACCCGGCTCTCCAGCAGGGCCGCCGAACCCCGCACCTGGCGCAGCGACGACGCCACCCGCCCGACCAGCACCGCGCCCATGAGCAGCGACATGCCGCCATACACATAGGTGATCAGGTACAGGCCCTCAAAGGGGGTCAGACCGGCCAGCCGCAGCCAGTCGAACACACCCGCCCCCAGCAGCAGCACCAGCAACGTGGAAAATCCCACCTGCAGGGGGTCCCGCGTCCGGTAGGCCGAGCGGACAATGTCCACACCGATCAGCGGCACCAGCAGCAGGAATGGCGTGTACAGGGCCACGGTCACCCATCGGTCATTGCCCCCCAGCCACACCAGCAGGGGCCCCAGCACGACACTGGCCTGCAAGGCGAGGCGCCCGATGCGCCCCGGGCCTCCGAAAGGCGCCAGCAGGGTCAACAGCAGCAGGGGCATGAGCATGAAGCGGCTGGAAAAAATGAACCAGCTGAACAGCTCAAAGCTGACCCAGGCCCGGCTCGCGATCTGGTTCACATTGCCGAACGCCCCCACCACGCTGGCCAGCCCGAACCACAGGTAAACGGGCTCCCGGCGCAGCAACATGGCCAGCCCCAGGGACATGAAACCCACCAGCAACGACAGCCAGGTCAGGGCCTCGACCAGGTCCACCTGCACCCAATAGCGGGGCCAGTAGAACTGGCGCTCCAGCAGCAGCGCATCGCCCAGCATGACCGACGACAGGCCGTTGGCCTGCCGGTCGTTTGCGTAGATTTCGAACTCGAGCACATTGCGCCCCTGCCGCCACACCGACAGGGGCGGCGCAAAGAGATTGGGCTTGTGCAGACAGCGGATCTGCTCGAGAGGACCGAGCGCGCAACTGCCGATCCACTGTCCATTCAGGTACACCTGGCCCGACAGGCTGAGCTTGCGCACCAGCACCCCCAGGGGTTGCTGCGGCACGCTTGTCAGCACGAATCCGAGCCGGTAGCGGACGCGGCCGCCCGGCCTGGAAAAATCATCCGGCTGCAGGGCATTCGGCAGGGCTACCGAACGCGAGCCCGCATCGCTGGTCAACTGGGCTTGCGTCAACCAGACCGAGGCCTGCGCGGCCGGTGCAAACTGCAGCGGTTCAGGACTGGGCTCCTGGGCCGGCTCGCTGCGCACGCCGCAGGCGGCGAACGTCAGCCACAGCAGCAGCCCGCGCCACACGAACCGCCCGCCGCCCATGCCCGCCGCCCGGACCGGCTCAGCCGCGCAGCCGGATCAGCAGATCCAGCACCTGCTGCGCCCGCCTGGAATAAGGAGGCTGAAACAGCCACTGCACCGCCGAAAACGGCCCCTGGCGAAACACCGGTCGCAACTTGGAAAAGGTCTCGAAACCCTCGCGACCGTGGTAATGCCCCATGCCGCTGGGGCCGACTCCGCCAAAGGGCAGGTCGTGCTGCGCCACATGCAGCAGCGGATCGTTGACGGACACGCCACCCGACATCACCCGGCGGATGTAGAAATCCTGCAGGGACCGGTCGTGGGTGAAAGGATAGATCGCCAGCGGCCGGTCGTGGGCGTTGATGTAGTCCACCACCTGCTGGCGATCGCTGTAGGTGCGGATCGGCAGCACGGGGCCAAAGATTTCGCGGGTGGACACCAGCATGTCGGGCGTCGGGTCGAGCACCAGATGGGGCGGGAATTTCCGGCGCGCCGCGTCCGACTGCTGCCCCTCGGCCAGGTTGATCAGCACGGCGCCCTTCTCCCGGGCATCCTGCAGCGTCCGGTGCAGCCGGGCATAGGACCGCTCGTCGATGATCGAGGTCATGTCCGGGCCGTTCAGGTCGGGGAAGCGCTGTGCGTACAGCCGCTTGCAATGACCCACGAAGGCGTCGACCGAACCCTCCGGCAGGAACACGTAGTCCACCGTGGTGCAGATCTGGCCGGCATTGAGCAGCTTGACCCAGAGGATGCGCTCGGCGGCGGTGTGCAGCGGATAGTCCGGGGCGACGATGGCCGGCGATTTGCCCCCCAGCTCCAGGGTGACCGGCGTGAGGTTGCGTGCCGCGTTGGCCATCACGGCGCGCCCGGTCGCACCCGACCCGGTGAACAGCAGGTGGTCGAACGGCAGCGAGGAGAACGCCGGTCCCAGGCCGTCGCCATCGGCCATGAAGCACAAAACATCCTCGGGCAGGTAGCGCGGAGCCAGCTCCATCAGCAAGGTGGCCAGGTGGCGGGAGTTCTCACTCATCTTGACCATGGCCCGGTTGCCCGCCGCCAGGATGGCGGCCAGGGGCACAAAGCTCAGGTTGATCGGAAAATTCCAGGGCACGATCACACCCACCACCCCCAGGGGCTGCGGAATCACCCGGTTGGCCGCCCCCGGAAAGGCCATCCAGTCGACCCGGCGGCGTTGGGGCCGCATCCAGCCGCGCAGCTGCCGCTCGGCGTCGCGCAGGCTGTCCAGCGCCACAAAATACTCGCAATACAGCGTCTCGAAGGGGCTGCGGTGGCCGTAGTCCCGGTTGACCGCATCGACCAGCGCCTCCCGGTTGTCCCTGAGCAGCCGGCGCAACGCGCGCAAACGGTCTCGCCGCTCGGCCCGGTCCGGCTCGGGATGCTGCAGATAGGCCGCACGCTGGCGATCGAACCGTTCGATCAGGTGGGCCGGAATGAACGGCCTCGTGTCGGCCGATCGCGGCCCGGCCGGCGCCGCAGGTTCAGGCTGGGTCGGTTGCATGCGGGGACTATAGCGCCTGGGTCGCTGGCCTGCCATGGGCCCGGGCGGCTGCTATGCTGCGTCCATGCCCCTTCCATTCCATCTGGCTTTCCATGTGACCGACCTCGATCAGGCCCGGCGTTTTTACGGCGGTGTGCTGGGCTGCGTCGAAGGGCGCAGCACGACAACCTGGGTCGATTTCGATTTCTTCGGTCATCAGCTGTCCCTGCACCTCGGCACCCCGTTCCCGACCACCGACACCGGGCTGGTGGGCGATCACCGGGTACCCATGCCCCATTTCGGGCTGGTGCTCGGGCTGGCCGAATGGCAGGCGGTGGCGCAACGCCTGCAGGACGCCGGCGTGGCCTTTGTGCTGCCGCCCCAGCAACGGTTCGCGGGCGAACCGGGCGAGCAATGGACCCTGTTCTTCCGCGATCCCTGCGGCAACCCGATCGAGATCAAGGGCTTTGCCTCGCCCGAGGGCCTGTACGCGCGCTGAGCGTCCGAAACCGCCCGCCCGGGTTCAGTCGGTGGGCACCAGCTCACAGCCGATGGGGCCGAACAGGCTGTGCCCATCCGGGCCCTGCAGGTCCGCCGTGAGGACATCGCCCGCCCGCAATCCGGCCGGCGCACCGGATCGGCCCGGGGGTGACAACGGCAGGCCGTGCCGCACCGGTGCGGCACACAGCAGGGCACCGGCGCCCAGGGCCGTGCGGGCGCACCACTGCGCGATCAGGTCACCCAAGGGAATGGGCATGGCATCGCCCACGTTCCAGGCGGCAAAACGCCGCCCATTGAGGCTGCAGACCAGGTTCAGGTCGGCACGCCCACCCCGCCAGGCGGTCCCCAGTTCGTCCGGGGTCACGGCCAGCGGGCTGAACTGGGCCCCCGGCACGGCGCAGCCCCCCTCCCACGATACCGCCTGGGGCACCAGGCCGGCCTGCAGCATCAGCAAGCGCACGCTGTCGATGGCCCGGTCCGCCGCCAGGCCCTGCGGCACATCCGACACCACCGCCGCCAGGCCCGCTTCCAGCGCCGTCCACAGCCCGTCCGCCGGCCAACGCCGCCAGGCCCCGGCCAACGGATCTCCAGGCCGGGTGGTCAGGGTCGCTGCCGCTGGGGCCGGGGCCGCAGCGGGCACCGGGACCGGCGCCACACCCGACTCAAGGGCTGGCGCTGCCGCGCAGTGATAAGCCCGGGGTAAGGGCGCCAGACACTGGCGGGGATCCCATTCGAAGGCGTGCCGCGCCTTGCCCTGGTTCAGGGTTTCGTAGAGGTCCTGCAGCGCAGGGGACACAAAATTCCAGTCGTCCAACACCTGCTGCAGACGATGGGCGATACCGGTCGCGTAGTGCGCCAGGCTCAGGTCGCGCGAGACCACCAGCAACTGGCCATCGCGTGAGCCGTCCCGGTAAGTGGCAAGTTTCATGGTGCGGGCCCGGACGTCCCGCCGGAGCGCGGGCAGGGGTTAAACTGATCCGGCGCATCATAGCCCCATGACCCGTGACGGCACCGCCCCCCGGCTGCGGCAGTTGGCCGGTATGTCCGCCCTGCCAGCCACCGCCCGCGCGCCCACCCGGCTGGGCTGGCGCTCCGGCCTGATGCTGGCTGCGGCAGTGCTGGGGGCCCACCTGCTGC
>VERU01000059.1 GCA_018882485.1 Rhodoferax sp.
GGAATACGTCAACAGCATCATCGACGCGGTGCGCTGGCTGGGCTTTGACTGGGCGCAGATCGGCCAGCCCGCCGGCAGCGCCGCGCCCTACCAGGCCAGCGATTACTTCGGCTTCATGTACCGCGCCGCCGAACACCTGATCGAGGCTGGCCACGCCTATGTGGACGAGCAGACGCCCGAAGAAATGCGCGCCCACCGCGGCGACTTCGGCAAGCCCGGCGTGAACAGCCCGTTCCGCGACCGCACACCCGCCGAGAACCTGGCCCGCTTTCGCGAGATGCGCGACGGCCTGCACGAGGACGGCAGCATGGTGCTGCGCGCCCGCATCGACATGGCGCACCCCAACATCAACCTGCGCGATCCGGCCATCTACCGCATCCGCCGCGCCACCCACCACAACACGGGCGACACCTGGTGCATCTACCCCATGTACACCTTCGCCCACCCGATCGAGGACGCGCTGGAGCAGATCACCCACAGCATCTGCACCCTGGAGTTTGAAGACCAGCGCCCCTTCTACGACTGGCTGCTGGACAAGCTGTGCCAGGGCGGCCTGCTGTGCACCCCGCCGCCGCGCCAGTACGAGTTTGCCCGGCTCAACCTCACCTACGTCATCACCAGCAAGCGCAAACTGGCCCAACTGGTCTACGACCACCGGGTCAGCGGCTGGGACGACCCGCGCATGCCCACGATCGTGGGGCTGCGCCGGCGCGGCTACACGCCGCAGAGCCTGCAGCTGTTTGCCGAGCGCATTGGCGTGAGCAAGAGCGACAGCTGGATCGACTACGCCACCCTGGAAGGCTGCCTGCGCGAAACCCTGGACGCCACGGCACCGCGCGCCATGGCCGTGCTCGACCCCATCCCCCTGGTGATCGACAACTGGGACGAGCTGATGGGCACCGACACGCTGGACGGCTGCCAGGCCCCCGTGCACCCGCACCACCCCGAGCTGGGACAGCGCAGGTTCAAAATGGGCAAGACGCTCTGGATCGAACGCAGCGACTATGAGGAAGTGCCCTCCAAGGGCTTCTTCCGGCTGTTCCCTGGCAACAAGGTGCGGCTGAAATACGGCCACGTGATCGAATGCACCGGCGCTATCAAAGATGAAGCAGGAAACCCCATATCCATCAGGGCTAACCTCTTGCCGGACACCAAGAGCGGCACGCCGGGCAGCGACCGCGTCAAGGTCAAGGGCGTGATCACCTGGGTGGCCGAGGCCGACAGCCTGCGCGCCGAGGTGCGCCTGTACGACCGCCTCTTTACCGACCCCCAGCCCGACGCCGGCGGCAAGGACTTCATCGACAGCCTGAACCCCCATAGCCTCAAGGTGGTGACCGCCATGGTGGAGCCCTCACTGGCCAGCGCAGCGCCCGACCAGAAGTTCCAGTTCGAGCGCCACGGCTACTTTGTGGCAGACCGCAAAGACCACGTGCCGGGGCAGCGGGCGGTGTTCAATCTGGCGGTGGGGTTGAGGGACAGCTGGGCGAAGTGAACTGAGGGCGGCTGGGGCTGGTGGTTTTCATGGATTCCAGTTCTTCGCCAAAGTGATCACCCCAGCTTATTGAAGTCTCCCGATGCGGGTTGCTGCGGGTCACTGCATTGGTTCGGCTGCCCTCGGTTTGTACTGTCCGGAATTTCCGGAGAGTTGCCGTACTCGCCAGTTCGCCGGAGTCGTAGATATTCCAGAGGTGCTCGCTGACAGTACGCACATCCACGGCAAACAGTTCGGCCATCAACTTCTGAGTGAGCCAAACGGTTTCGTCCTCGTAGCGCGCCTCGATGCTCTGCTCGCCAGCCTGACCGGTGAAGATCAGGAACCCGGCGGTGCTGTTGCGGATGAGCTTAGGGCCCGTTGATTTCATCGTTGTGACCGGTTTGACACTGCCCGTGGCCACCGGAACCCGGATACCGATGGGCAGATGCTGACCGTCCGAGCCCTTGGACTTCCTGTCTTTGGCCATCGGCGACCCGGGCCGTTTCAAAAAAAAACCGGCAGCACCCCGCGAGGCCACTGCCGGCATTTCAACCTGGTCCCGGGCAGGCCAGGTGTGAGGTTCTGGTCAGGGGATGGGTTCGAACTTCAGTTCCTTCAGGGGCACGACCTTGTCGTCGCGGGTCATCTTGTACTCGGTGTTCGGGCCCAGCCACTTGTTCCACAGATTGTTGATCTCGCCGGCCCTGTCCAGGGCCAGGAGGGCGTCGTTGACCTTGGCCAGCAAGGCCGGCTCGTCCTTCTTCATTCCAACGCCGATCGGCTGGAAGACCATGGGCTCGGAAATCATCTTCATCGGGACGGCACCACCGGCCTTGGACTCGCCAACCAGCTTGGTGATGGTCATCGTATTGGCCACCATGCCCACAGCCTTGTTCTGCTGAACAGCCATGTAGACGGATCCGGTGTCCTGGAAGGTCACGGGCTCGGACTTGTTCATCTTGATGGACAGCTCGGAGGTGGATCCCTTCGTGGAAGCGATGCGCTTGCCCACGAAGTCGGCCTTCTTGGTGCCCGGGTCCGAGGCGCGTACGGCCAGCATTTCCTTGGCCAGGTAATAGGGGTGGCTGAAATCGATCTGCTCGGCGCGGCTCAGCGTGTAGGCCAGGTTCGCCACAGTCACATCGACACGCCCCATCTTGACCTCGGGGACGCGCGCCTCGACGGAAACCGGCACCACGGTCGCCTTCAGGCCCAGCTGCTTGGCGATGGCGTTGCACATGTCAACATCGAAGCCGACCATCTCGCGGGTCTTCGGATCCGGCGCGGCGAAAGGCGGCACGTCGGCAAAGGTGGCGCAGCGCAATTCCTTGCGTGCCTGGATGTCGCCCCACTGGTCGGCCATCGCGGGGGCCGCGGCAGCACACAGGGCAATGGCCGCAAAAGCGGCTCGGCTGGTCAGACGGACTTTCATGGTTGTCTCCGTTAGGTTAAGGAAAGGGAAAGGCACTCAGGGTCAATGCGCTCGCAGATCCGACAGGAAACGCTGCGCGCGCGGGTGCTGGGGGGTCTTGAAAAATGTCTCGGGATCGGCCACTTCCAGGATACGGCCGGCGTCCATGAACCAGACGCAGTCGGCCACCTCGCGGGCGAAGCCCATCTCGTGAGTGACGCACATCATGGTCATGCCTTCATTGGCCAGCGCACGCATCACCGCCAGCACCTCGCCCACCATTTCGGGGTCAAGGGCGCTGGTGGGCTCATCAAACAGCATGGCTGGCGGTTCCATGGCCAGGGCGCGGGCAATGGCGACGCGTTGCTGCTGTCCCCCCGAGAGGTGTGCCGGGTAGGACTGGGCCTTGGCAGCCAGACCGACACGTTCGAGCAGGGCCGTGGCCTTTTCACGGGCCTGGACCTTGGACATGCCCTTGACTCGCACCAGCGAGAAGGTGACATTCTCCAGAGCGGACATGTGAGGAAAGAGGTTGAAGCTCTGGAAGACGAAACCGATACGGCTGCGAAGCTGATTCAGCGCCTGGCCGCTCATCGGGGCATGCACCGGCTGGCCGTCGAATATGAGCCCGCCCGACTGGATCTCCTCCAGCCGGTTGACGGTGCGGATCAGGGTCGACTTGCCCGAGCCCGAGGGTCCGCAGACGACGACGACCTCGCCCTTCTTCACCTCGGCGTTGATGTCCACCAGAGCGGGGTAGTCGCCGTACCACTTGTTGACGTTGTTGAAGGAGATCATGGAAAGCAGGGGTGGAACTAAGCCGCCACGGAGGCAGGGGTCGCGCTGGCGTGCCTGGTGTCGAAACGGCGGCCACTGCGCTTGTCGGAAATACGGCGCTCGAGCCACTCGGCCACCCAGGTCAAGCTCCAGCAGACGACGAAGTAGACGACCGCAAGAATGAAATAGACATGGAACGGCTTGGTCAGCAGCTGGTTGTTCACCTGGCTCGCGGCAAAGGTCAGCTCATGCACGTTGATCACGTAGCCCAGCGTCGTATCCTTGATGGTCGAGACGAACTGGCTGATCATGGCCGGCAACATGTTGTAGAGGGCCTGCGGCAGGATCACATGCCACATCGCGCCCAGGTAACTGTGGCCCAGGGCCCGCGCCGCCTCCATCTGCCCCCGGGGCAGGGCCTCGATGCCGGCACGCACCACCTCTGAGAGGAAGGCCGCCTGATAAAGCACGAGGGTGGTCACCATGGTGGTGAAACCGGTCACGTTGCGACCGATCAGCACCGGGACCAGGAAGTACACCCAGAGGATGATCAGCAGCAGCGGGATGCCGCGAGCGCCATAGACCAGGGCGGTCGCCGGCCAGCGCAGCGCCCTCCACGGTGAGATGCGGGCCAGGGCGACCAGAACGCTCAGTGGGAAGGCCAGCGCAATGCCCAGCACGGACAGGATCAGCGTGGCGACCAGACCGCCCAGCGGTCCGCTGGGGTACTGGCCCACCAGCAGCAGCAACCAGTTGTCGCTGACGATCTTGATCAGGTCGTTCATCGCGTTCTCGCCGTCGCCACCGCGGCGCGCTTGCCCAGCCACGCCCCCACGGCCATGATCACCAGGGAGATGACCAGGTAGACCACCGTCGCGATCAGGTAGGACTCGAAGGCACGGAAGGACTCGCTTTCGATCTGCTTGACCGCGTGCGTGAGCTCAGCGGCACCGATGGCCATCGCGAGACTGCTGTTCTTGAACAGGGACACGCTGTGGTTCACCAGCGCGGGGATGGCGTTGCGCACTGCCTGCGGCATCAGCACGAAACGCAACGCTCCGACATAGCTGTGACCCAGAGCCCGTGCAGCCTCGTTCTGGCCGGGGGGTACCGCGCGCAGGCCGGAGCGCAGGTCCTCGGAGAAATACGCCGCCTGGCACAGGCCCAGGGACACCACCGCGAACACCGCCTCGGCGCTGTGGTCGGACAACCAGCCTTGCAGGTCGTCGGGCAGCAAGCTGGCCAGCCCGAAGTACCACAGCATCATCTGCACCAGGGTGGGCACGTTGCGGTGGTAGGAAATGTAGCCCTGGACGAGGCGCTGCGCGATGCGGCTGGGGGTCATGCGCACACCCAGCAAGAGCACGGCCAGGGTCATCGCCAGCAGCCAGGAACTGAGGGCAATGAGCACCGTCACCTTCAGCCCGTGCAGCAGCATCTGGCTGAATTCCGGCTTCAGCAGGATGGCCAGCAGGTTGAAATCCTTCATCGGAGAAGTCCGTAACGGCTCAGGCCTGCGGCCGCTCGGGGCGGACTGTCTGCAAACCGCCCATCACCTGCAAGGTGGGCGTGATCTCGAGGTGGCCGATATTCACCGCCACCGGCTGGGCGATGACAAAGGCCACCGCGTTGGCGATATCCTCGGCAACCGGCAGTTCGAAGCCCTCGATGAAGCGCTCGTAGGTTTCCTTGGAATCACCGTGCACGTGGGCGAAGATGTCGGTGGCCACGCGGCCCGGGCAAATCTCGGTCACGCGCACGCGCTTGCCGAAGGCGTCCAGACGCAGCTGGTTCGAGAGCATGCTGACCGCCGCCTTGGTGGCGTGGTAGATGCTGTTGCCGCCGAAGTGGTAGGCGCCGGCAATCGAGCTGATGTTGATCACATGGCCGCGGTCGCGGGCCACCATGCCCGGCACCACCAGACGGCACAAATGCAGCACCGCACGCAGATTGACATCGACCAGCAGGTCCACGTCGTCCGGCAGGGACTGCAGCAGCTTGCGCGGGCGGTCCACGCCGGCGTTGTTCACCAACACGTCGAACCCGACCTCCCCACACAGGCGCGTCAGGGCTGGCAGGTCGACCACGTTCATCACATGGGGGATGCAGCCGGTCTCTCCGGCCAGCGTCATCAGGCTGTCCCTGGAGCGGGCCAGGGCATGGACCTCCAGGCCCTCAGCCCGGAGGCGACGCACGATGGCCGCACCCATCCCGGAGGATGCGCCAGTGACGAGAGCGGTCTTGTAATCGGAAAAAGGCATGGATGACAGGTGTATGGCGGTGAATTTAGCGACGCGGCCGAGCGGCGACCAAGACGGAATCGCTGTGTTGCGATAAGGGCCTCTTATTCCCTCGGGTTAACCCTTGGGGTCAGGCACGCCTGCTTCGAGAGCGGAACGATGCGCCCACCCACCGCCTCGATGGAGTCGCGGATCAGGCGCGCGAGGCCGACGGCGCCCGGCGTGTCGCCGTGCACCAGGATGGACCGCACCCGCATGGGCAGGGAAGCGCCGGAGTAGGTGGTCACCGTGCCGATCTGGAGGAGTTGCCGCACGCGCGCCAGCACCCGCGCCTCGTCCTTGATCACCGAGTCCGGCAGGCTGCGCGGCACCAGGAGACCCTGGTCGTCATAGGCCCGGTCGGCAAGGAAGGACGTGGCCACGGTGAGGCCGCAGTCCGCGGCCGCCTGCTCGATGGCGCGGCTCGACGACGAGCTGATGACAAGGCCCGGGTCGAAGTCGGCGACGGCGCGCAGGAGCGGTGCGGCCAGCGCGATGTCGGCAGCCGCCATGTTGCCCAGCGCGCCATGGAAGCTCATATGGGTCATGCGGCAGCCCGCGGCGCGAGCCAGGCCGGCGAGCGCGCCGAGCTGATACACCACCATCGACGCGAGTTCGGCGGTATCGACCTGCATCACGCGACGGCCGAAGCCCTGGCGGTCGGGAAAACCGACGTGGGCGCCGATGTCCACCCCGTTCTGGCGCGCCAGGGCGACGGTGCGGGCCATGATGGCCGGGTCACCAGCGTGGAAGCCGCAGGCGATATTGGCCGAGGTCACCAGCCCGAGGAGGGCCCTGTCATCACCCATCGTCCAGGGGCCAAAGCCCTCGCCGAGGTCCGCGTTGAGGTCGATTTCCATGTCGGTCATGTCGGGATCCGGTGCGAAAAGGGTCCGTGTGGTTCGAAGGGATTGCAGCGAGGGCCGGAGGCGCACCGTGGCCGTTTCAGTGGGGTTCGATCTGGACGAGCGGATGACCGTAGCCGATCGCCTCCCCCGATGCCACCAGAACCTGCCGCACGCGACCCGGACGCGGCGCGTTCACCGGCAGCAGCACCTGACCCACCTGAAGCAGAAGCAGTGTCTGCCCGGCGGTGACCAGCTCGCCGGCCGGTGCCAGGGGCTCCCCGCGCAGCGGATGCGCCAGGCGCACCACGCCGACGCTACCGGCGCGCAAGGTCAGGCTGGCGTCGTCTGCATCGATCACAGCCGTCGCATTCTGCGTCGTTGGCAGCACCTGGGGTTTCACCGCGCCGCCCGGCGCGCGTGTCAGCCGCAAGGTGAGTGCAGGGCCCGCAAGCTCGAGGCTGTCGATGTCGGTGGCCGCCAGGCGCTTCGCGAGTTCCTGGATCCAGTCCTTGTCCTGCAGGTTCATGCGCGGGCCTCCATCACGCCGTCCAATGCTCCGTAGAGGACCATCTGCCGGCGGGCCTCCTGCAGCCAGGCCTGCGTTTCTTCCAGCGCATCGATCGCGCCTTGCCAGTCGGTTTCGACGAAGCGCACCCGCTCTCCAATCGACGCCTGTCCCAGGCGCCAGAGGTCGGCCTCGATCACGGTACCCAGTTTCGGGTAACCACCGGTAGGCTGGCCATCGCGCATCTGCACGATGGGCTGACCATCGGGCGGTATCTGGATCACGCCGGGCACAATGCCGTGCGAGCGCATTTCCAGCGCCGCCAGGGGCTGCAGTGGATCGTCACCGGCCAAGCGGTACCCATAGCGGTCGCTTTGCATGGAAATCTTCCAGGGGTTGCGCCAGAAGGCCGCGCGCGACTCGGCGGTGTACTTCCGGTATTCGGCCGCAGGCAGCACGCGCAGCGCGCGCAGGCCGTCCACGCGCAGTGGCAGGACCTGCTCGGGCGGCACCAGACCATGGAAGCGCGCAAGGCGGTCCGGCTGACGGGCTGCGGCGCGCAGCCGATCACCGTTGCGAAGCGGGCGTCCCTCCAGACCGCCAAAGGCGCCGCGCATCTGGGTGCTGCGAGAGCCGAGCACCGCGGGCACATCAACGCCGCCGGGCAGGCACAGGTAGCTGCGGCTGGTGCGGCCCGGGCCCAGGCGCGGCAGGCCCAGATGCAGCTCCTGGCCGAGGCCAGCGCGGTGCGCGGCCCAGGGCAGCAGCGGCTGTCCGTCCAGGCGGGCGTCGCCATCGGCACCGGTGAGAGCGAAGTCGCAGTCGGCCAGGAAGCGGAGCCGCAGCGGGAAGACCTGCACCTCGACGGCGGCGCAGTCCTCGTCGTTTCCCAGAAGGATGTTGCCGGCCGCCAGGGCGAGGCGGTCCATGGCGCCGGCCGTGCCCACACCCCAACGCAGGCAGCCCAGTCGCCCCATGTCCTGCACCGTGTTGAGCGCGCCGGTTTGGATGACCTCGATCATCGGATCACCTTCTCGACGCGAAAGCGGACACGGTCGCCAGGCTGCAGCAGCGCCGGCATCTCGCGAGTCGGATCGAAGAACACCATGCGCGTCGTGCCGATGGTGTTCCAGCCGCTGGGGCCGGTGGAGGCGGACACCCCGGTCTGGAAGCCGCCGATGGAGACGGCGCCGCCCGGAATGCTCAGCACCGGAGCCTTGCGGCGCGGGGTGGCGATGCGCGGGTCCATGCCACCCAGATAGCAGTAGCCAGGGTGACTCCCCAGAGCGTAGACCGGATAGGTGGGCGCGCTGTGAATGGCGACGATCTCGTCGATGCTGAGACCCGTATGGGCCACGACGTCGGCCATGTGCGGCCCGCCCTCGCCGCCGTAGACGACCGGCAGCTCGAGGGTGCGGCCCTCCAGCGAGCGCGGCTGGATCGAGGTCCAGGTCTCGACCAGGCGCTGGCGCAATCCATTCAGGTCCCGCGGCGGCTGCCGGAACACCAGCATGAGGTTGTTCATCCCGGACACCGCTTCGCGGATCTCGGGCCAGGCGCTGGTGCGCTCGGACAGTGCCCAGATGCGTTGCTGCGTCTCCAGGGTCATGGTCATGCCCGGCGCCTCGAACAGGAGCGCAGTGGTACCCAGCACGCTCAAGTCCGGCACCTCGGCAGTGATTGCGTCCGCGGATGCGCTGCCGGGAATGGCTCCCTGGTCATTGTTCTTCAAGGCGCGCGCGTTCATGCGGCGCTCCTTTGCGCGAGCCAGCGCTCCAGGTAGTGGATGTCTACCCCGCCCTCACCGAAGCCGGCGTCGGCCACCAGCGCTCGGTGCAGTGGCAGGTTGGTGGCGATACCGTTCACCCGCATTTCGCCCAACGCCGTGCGCAGCCGGCGCAGGGCGTCGGCGCGATCATGGCCATGGACGATGAGCTTGCCGATCAGCGAGTCGTAGTGGGCTGGCACGCGATAGCCGGTCTGTGCGTGGGTATCGACCCGCACGCCCCAGCCGCCGGGCGCATGCCACTCGCTGATACGGCCAGGCGAGGGCCGGAAGGTCTGCGGGTCCTCGGCGTTGATCCGGCACTCGATCGCATGGCCCGTGCAGCCGATGCCCGCCTGGGTAAGGGCCAGGCGCTCGCCGCGCGCGACGCGAATCTGCTGCTCGACGATGTCGATGCCGGCGGTCATCTCCGTGACCGGATGCTCCACCTGCAGGCGGGTGTTCATCTCGATGAAATAAAAGGCACCGTCCTCGTAGAGGAACTCGAAGGTGCCCACCCCGACGTAACCGATACGGCGGCAGGCCTGAGCGCAACGCGTGCCCAC
>VERU01000544.1 GCA_018882485.1 Rhodoferax sp.
GCACAGGATGGGTGCCTTGACCTTGTCGACCCGCTGCTGGACCGCCAGGTACTCCAGGATCCGGTCCTTCACCTTGTCCAGGCCATAGTGGTCCTGATTGAGGACGCTTTCCGCATGCCCCAGGTCGTGACGGATCTTGGTCTTGCGCGCCCAGGGCAAGTTGGTCAGTACGTCGATGTAGTTGCGCACCACGGTGGCCTCGGCCGACATGGGCGACATCAGCTTGAGCTTCTTCAGTTCGCCTTCCGCCTTCTTGCGGGCTTCTGCCGGCATGCGGGCAGCCTTGATCTTCTTTTCGATCTCGTCGATGTCGGCGCCGTCCTCACCTTCACCCAGTTCCTTCTGGATGGCCTTGACCTGCTCATTGAGGTAGAAATCGCGCTGGTTCTTCTCCATCTGCCGCTTGACGCGGCCCCGGATTTTCTTGTCCACGTTCAGAATGTCGACTTCGCGCTCGATCTGCTCGAACAGGTTTTCCAGCCGTTCCTTCACATGACCCAGGTCCAGCACCATCTGCTTGCTTTCCAGCTTCAGCGGCAGGTGGGCGGCAATGGTGTCGGCCAGCCGCCCCGGGTCATCGATGCTGGAAATGGACGTCAGGATTTCCGGAGGGATCTTCTTGTTCAGTTTGACGTACTGGTCGAACTGTTGCATGACCGCACGGCGCAAGGCCTCGATCTCGCTGGCCTGATCGCGGTCGCCTCCCCCCTCCGCTGGTGCGGCCATGGGCGTGAGGACAGCAGAAAAATGCGTTTCGCCTTCATCGATGCGGTCCACCCGGGCCCGTTGCTGGCCCTCGACCAGCACTTTGACGGTGCCATCGGGCAGCTTGAGCATTTGCAGGATGGTCGACACGCACCCGACGTCGAACATGTCTGTCACCAGAGGATCGTCCTTGGCGGCCGCCTTCTGCGCCACCAGCATGATGCGTCGGTCGGCCTCCATGGCCGCCTCCAGCGCCTTGATGCTCTTGGGGCGCCCGACGAACAGCGGGATCACCATGTGGGGGAACACCACCACGTCGCGCAGCGGCAGCAGGGGCAGTTCGATCGGAGTGGCAGGTAAGGGAATGTTTCCGGACATGGTGAACCTTTGGCGTTACCTGAGGGATATGGATCGAAAACCCGAGTTTTCAAGCCATACCGATTATGACGGCCCGTCGACCGGGCTATCGAAGCGTCTCCGCCCCGAAAGTGCGGTAAATCGGGCTCAAGCTTTGAGCGCCGCTTCCCGATAGACCAGCAGCGGTGGCTTGCTGTCGTCGATGGTGGTCTCGTCGACGACCACCTTCTCGACGTTCGACAGCCCGGGCAACTCGTACATGGTGTCCATCAGCACCTGCTCCAGAATGGAGCGCAGACCCCGGGCGCCGGTCTTGCGCGCCAGCGCGCGCCGGGCAATCGCCTTGAGTGCCGAGGGCCGGACTTCCAGCTCAGCGCCCTCCAGGGCCAGCAGCTTGGCGTACTGCTTGACCAATGCGTTCCGAGGTTCGGTCAGGATCTGGATCAGGGCATCCTCGGTCAGCTCAGCCAGCGTGGCCACCACCGGCATGCGACCGACCAGCTCAGGAATCAGGCCAAACTGGATCAGGTCCTCGGGCTCGACCTCCTGGAAGACCTCGGTCAGGCTGCGTTCGGTCTTGCTGCGAACCGACGCGCCAAAACCGATCCCGGATGACTCGGTGCGCCGTCCGATCACCTTTTCCAGACCGGCAAACGCGCCGCCGCAAATGAACAGGATGTCGGTGGTGTCGACCTGTACGAAATCCTGATTGGGGTGCTTGCGTCCACCCTGGGGAGGCACACTGGCCATGGTGCCCTCGATCAGCTTCAGCAGGGCCTGCTGCACCCCTTCGCCCGACACATCCCGGGTGATGGACGGATTGTCGGACTTGCGGGAGATCTTGTCGATCTCGTCGATGTAGACGATGCCGCGTTGAGCCCGCTCCACGTCGTAATTGCAGCTCTGCAACAGCTTGAGGACGATGTTCTCGACGTCTTCGCCCACATACCCCGCCTCGGTCAGCGTGGTCGCGTCGGCCATCACAAAGGGCACATCCAGCATGCGTGCCATCGTCTGGGCCAGCAGCGTCTTGCCCGAGCCCGTCGGACCGATGAGCAAAATGTTGCTCTTGGCCAGCTCGACATCGTCCTTCCTGGACTTGTCCTTGTGGCGCAGGCGCTTGTAGTGGTTGTAAAC
>VERU01000545.1 GCA_018882485.1 Rhodoferax sp.
GTCGTGCACGGTGTGCGCCTGTTCACGCCCATGATGCTGCAGGCTGCAGCCCAGGACCGGGGGTATCGCGGCCACATCGTCAACACGGCCAGCATGGCCGGCTTGCTCAACCCGCCGAATATGGGGATCTACAACGTCAGCAAGCATGCGGTGGTGGCCCTGAGCGAAACCCTGTATCAGGATCTCTCCCTGGTCACCGACCAGATCGGTGCTTCGGTGCTGTGCCCATATTTCGTTCCCACCGGCATCAGCCAGAGCGAGCGCAACCGGCCAGCCCGGGGCGAGCCGGCCCCGCTCACGCGCAGTCAGCGGATCGGGCAGGCGCTGGCCGAGAAGGCGGTGGCGTCGGGCAAGGTCAGCGCGGCCGAGGTGGCCGGCCGTGTGTTCGAGGCGGTGGCTCAGGGCCGCTTCTACATCTACAGCCACCCGCAGGCGCTGGGCGCCGTCCAGGTCCGGCTCGAAGATGTGCTGCAGGGCCGCAATCCGAGCGACCCTTTTGCCCACAAGCCCGAGCTGGGTGCGCAGCTGCGTCAGGCGCTGCGCGGCGACTGATCCCGGCCGCTGCGGCGCTGCCGCGCCCCGGCGTCCGCTGCGGGTGGGTGGTCAGGGTGTTGGGCCGTCCATGCGCGCCCGCCACCGATCGGGCAGCCAGTCCGACAAGCCGGTGGGTTCCCGACGCATGCCTGGGCTGGCGGTCCGTGGGACGTCGCCCGACAGGTCCAGATCGGCCAACTGGCGCATCCAGGTCACATCCAGCTGCCCCTGCGTCGTGGGGCGGGCGTAGATCAGGCCCAACATGCGGCGGGCTGCCAGGCTGCCCTTGAGGTCCGCCAGCCGGTACAGTCGGATCGCTTCGGTGTAGTTGGCCGGCTGTCCCTGGCCCCGGTGGGCTTTCTGCGCTGCAGCCAGCAGTGCGGCGGCACTGGCCGACTCCGGGGTGGCGCTATCCCGAGACCGAGGATCCGCGGGTTCCTCGACCCGCGAGCCGCGCAGCCGCATCGCGTTGGCTGCGGCTGCCGATGATTTCGGCGCGGCTGCCTCAAAGTGGCGCAGCGCCTCCTCGGGCCGATCGGCGGCGAGTGCTTGCAGTCCCAGCTCCAGCAGGGCCTGCACATCGCCGGACCGTGCCGCCTGCAACAGCAGGGCGGTCGCTGGATCCGCCGGGTCGCGCGGGCCGGGTGCTCCGGTCGCGGTGGTCACGGGCGGCAGTGGCGCCCGGCGACCGAGCATCAGCCATTCGAGGTACTGGGCGCGGGGGCTGTCCACCCGCTCCAGGGCTTTGAGCCAGCGGCGGGCGGCCTGCGGGTCGGTCGGCCCGTCGCAGCCGTCGATGGCACACCACGCCAGCCCGGCGGCGGCACGGGGCTCGCCCAGGCTCCAGGCCCGGTCAAACCAGCCGCGTGCCGCTGCGGCCTGCACCGCCATGCCCGCGCCGTGCAGGTGGATCAGCCCCAGCAACCAGGCGGCCTGTGCCCGGGCCGAACGCGGCAGCCGGTTGTCGTCGCTCTGGCGCGTCAGCTCGGCCACCTCGGCGCTCACCTCCGGGCTCAGGCGGGTCTCCTGCTGCGGCTGTTCGCCCACCGGAGCCAGTGACCATCCCAGCCGATGGTCTGCGCCCGCCACCGGGGCACCCAGCGCCAGTGCGGGTGTGAGGGTAAGCAGTGCCACCCAGGGGCTGGGGGGGACGGACCAACCCACGCTCAGCGGCTCCGGTTGCGCCGGGGTTGCACCTTCCACCGCACGGTCTGCACCGTGACGGTCGCCTCGCCCAGCGCCTGTACAAAGGCTTCTTGCACGCTGTCCACCCCCTTGTAGCCGTCGATGATGCGCAGTCCGGGGCCCATGAGGGCGGCCGGTACGCTGGCCGCCGCGTCGGCTTCGGTGGCCAGGCACATCAACGACTCCTGACCGGGTGTGCCCGCGTCCAGCGTGAACCCGGGGCTCGGACTCATCCAGTCGGGAATCCGCAAGGCCTGGTTGGCCGACACCCGGGAGCCCGGATGGGTGGGGTTGGGCAGGACGCGGATCAGGTGCCCCCCGGCCTCGGCGAAGTAGCAGTACAGGTGGGCATTGCGCGACACCGCCGCACTCAGGAAGACCTGATCGCCGGTTTCGAACACGGTGCGGTCGGGCGCCAGGTTCTCCACCTGCATCGTCAGCTTCAGGGGGGCGGGTGCAGCCCCGTAG
>VERU01000060.1 GCA_018882485.1 Rhodoferax sp.
GGTCGCCAGGCCCGCGAGCGCCGCCAAAAACCCCCGCAACCCACCCAGCGGCGGCGGGCAGGGGCCCAGCGCGGCGCTGGCCGCGGTGACCGGCGCGGAGGCGGTGAACCGCCAGCAGGTCATCAAGAAACTCTGGGACTACATCCGCGCCAGAGGGTTGCAGGACCCGCAGGACAAACGCAGCATCGTGGCGGACGCCCCACTGCTGGCGGTATTCGGGAAACCCCGGGCGACGATGTTCGAACTCGCTGGCATCATCGGGCGCCATCTGGAAGCGTCATCCTGAGCCCTGCGGCGCCCTCGGTCGAGCCAGAGGCTGTCGCGGAACTGTCATCGTTCTGTGACATACTGAAAGGCCATTGCGGCAGCGCAATGACGGCTTCCCAGCTGAGCGCCGGCCCTGCCGGAACATCCAACCCGATCGGAAGAGGAAAAACCATGCTCCAGACCACGACCCGAAAGCTGATGCTGGGTGCGGCCGCCCTTGTGCTGTCGACCCTGGCTGCGCTGCCCGCCTGGGCGCAAAAGACCCGCCTGACTGTCTACACCGCCCTGGAAACCGATCAGGTCGGCCCGTACAAGCAGGCCTTCGAGGCCGACAACCCGGACGTCGAGATCGCCTGGGTCCGTGATTCCACCGGCATCATCACGGCCCGCCTGCTGGCCGAAAAGGACAATCCCCGGGCCGACATGATTTGGGGTCTGGGCGCCTCCAGCGTGGCGCTGTTCGACTCGATGGACATGCTGCAGCCCTACACCCCCAAGGGCGCGGACCAGATCAAGCCCGCCTTCCGCAGCACGAAGAACCCCATGACCTGGACCGGCATGGATGCCTGGCTGGCCGTGATGTGCTTCAACACGGTTGAAGGGGGCAAGAAGAACCTGCCCAAGCCCACGTCCTGGGCCGATCTGACCAACCCGGTGTTCAAGGACAGCATCGTGATGCCCAACCCGGCATCGTCGGGAACTGGCTACCAGGCTGTCTATGCCTGGATCCAGATCATGGGCGAGAAGGCAGCCTGGGAGTTCATGGACAAGCTGCACCAGAACATTGCGGTCTACACCCACTCGGGCTCGGCCCCCTGCGTGCAGGCCGCCAAGGGCGAACGCATCATCGGTATCGGCTTTGACATGCGCGGCGCCAAGGAAAAGACCGCCGGCGCCCCCATCGACGTGATTCTGGCCAAGGAAGGGGCTCCCTGGGACATGGAAGCCACGGCCATTGTCAAAGGCACGAAGAACCTGGCAGCCGCCCAGAAGCTGGCGGACTGGGCGGTCTCGCGCAAGGCCTATGAGTTGTACGGCAAGTATTACGCGATCGTCGGCTACCCCGGCATGAACCCGGCCCCGCCCAACTACCCGCCCAGTGCCGATTCGGCCATGGCCAAGATCGATCTGGCCAAGATGGGGGCCGACCGCGCCCGCATCCTGGCCGAGTGGACCAAGCGCTACGACGGCAAGTCGGCACCCAAGTGACATGACCGATGCCCCTTATCTGAAGATCGAGGGGCTGCGGAAACAGTTCGGCAGCTTCACCGCGCTGAAAAACGTCTCGCTGGAGATCCCCTCCGGCGAGTTCGTCTGTTTTCTGGGCCCCTCGGGTTGTGGCAAGACGACGCTGCTGCGAGCGGTCGCCGGTTTGGACGTCCAGACCGCTGGACGTATTTTTCAGGGTGGTCGCGACATCTCCAACCTGCCGCCCTCGCAGCGCGACTTCGGCATCGTCTTCCAGTCCTACGCGCTGTTTCCCAACCTCACGGTCTCGGCCAATGTGGGTTACGGGCTGGTCAACCGCAGGCTCTCGCGCAACGAGACCGCCACCCGGGTCGGTGAGTTGCTGCAACTGGTCGGTCTGCCGGATTCGGGCGACAAGTACCCGGCCCAGTTGTCGGGGGGACAGCAGCAGCGGGTGGCGCTGGCACGGGCACTGGCCCTGTCACCTGGCCTGCTGCTGCTGGACGAACCCCTGAGCGCGCTGGATGCGCGGGTGCGGGCCTACCTGCGCACCGAGATCCGCCGGCTGCACCAGCGCCTGGGCATCACCACCATCATGGTGACCCACGACCAGGAAGAGGCGCTCACCATGGCAGACCGCATCGTGGTGATGAACCAGGGCGTGATCGAACAGGTGGGTACCCCTCTGGAGGTGTATCGCCAGCCGGCCAGCGCATTCGTCGCGGATTTCGTGGGAACCACCAATTTCCTGGCCACCGTGGTGCGGGACAACGGCGCGGTGCAACTCGGACCGCTGGTATTGGCCTGCGAGGCCGGCCTCAGCCCCGGCCCTGGCCACGGCGTCACGCTGGCGATACGGCCCGAGGACGTGGTGGTCCGCAACGTCACGGCGCAGTCGCCCAACCGGATCGCCACACGGGTCACCGGCATCGAATTCCTGGGCTCCTTCTGCCGCACCAGCCTGTCCCTGGGCCCCGAGCTGCCCACCTTGCTGGCCGACTTTTCCATCAACCTGGTCCGCGACCTGTCCATCACCGAGGGCCAGGACCTGTGGATCAGCCTGCCTCCCGAACGCATCCGGGTGTTTCCCGGTGCGACCAACCCGCCGTGATGCCGTCCGAGGGCGCACCGTTGCCGGCGGCAACCGGTCGTCGCCGGATGGACCGCGACGACCTCCTCATGCGGGCGGGCATCGGCCTGCTCATCGGCTGGCTGCTGCTGACGCTGCTGCTGCCGCTGTGGTGGCTCCTGTCGAAGAGCTTCCACAACCAGAACGGCGAGTTCGTGGGTCTGGCCAACTACCTGCATTACTTCGCCACGCCCGCCTTGTCAGCCTCGGTGTGGAACAGCCTGTTCATCGCCTTCGTCACCACCGCCATCGTGTTGCCGCTGGCCTTCGTGTATGCCTACGCGCTGCAGCGCAGCTGCATGCGGTTCAAGGGCCTGTTCCAGGCCCTGGCGCTGATCCCCATCCTGGCGCCCTCGCTGCTGCCGGCCATCTCGTTCATCTACCTGTTTGGCAACCAGGGCCTGCTCAAAAGCTGGCTGATGGGTGCCTCAATCTACGGACCGCTGGGCATCGTGATGTCCCAGGTGTTCTACTGTTTCCCGCATGCGCTCATGATTCTGGTGGCGGCGCTGTCCATGGCCGATGCCCGCCTGTACGAAGCAGCCGATACCCTGGGCGCCTCGCGCACCCGGGTTTTCACCAGCGTGACGCTGCCCGGCGCCAAGTACGGCCTGATCAGCGCCGGCTTCGTGGTGTTCACCCTGGTCATCACCGACTTCGGCATCGCGAAGGTCATCGGCGGACGCTTCAATGTGCTGGCAACCGACATCTTCAAGCAGGTGATCGGGCAGCAGAACTTCGAGATGGGCGCTGTGGTGGGATTCGTGCTGCTGATCCCGGCCGTGGTGGCTTTTGCGGCCGACCGGATCTTCCAGCGTCGCCAGGTCGCGCTGCTGTCGGCGCGTGCCGTTCCGCTGGTGCCCAAACCCGAACCCGCCCGCGACTGGGGGCTGTTTGCCTTCTGCGCCGTCGTCGGGGGCCTGATTCTGGGTGTGCTGGCCATGGCCGGCTGGGCCTCCATCGTCACCCGCTGGCCCTACAACCTCGCGCCGACCCTGGCCAACTATGCCTTCAGCGAGTTCGACACCGACGGCTGGGCCGCTTACTGGAATTCCGTCAAGCTGGCCCTCTGGACCGCCGGGGTGGGCACGCTGGTCATCTTCTCGGGCAGCTACCTGCTGGAGAAGACCCGCGCCTTTGCCTTCGGTCGGGCGTTGGCCCAGTTCATGGCGATGCTGCCCATGGCGGTCCCCGGCCTGGTGCTGGGGCTGGCGTATATCTTTTTCTTCAACGCGCGCGGCAATCCGTTCGGTTTCATCTACGGCACCATGGCCATCCTGGTGGTGAACTCGCTCACACACTTCTACACGGTGAGCCACCTCACGGCGAGCACGGCGCTCAAGCAGCTGGACGCGGAATTCGAAGCGGTTTCTGCGTCCTTGAAAGTATCGCTGCTGCGCACCTTGCGCCGGGTGACGCTGCCGATCTGCCTGCCGGCGGTGCTGGACATCAGCGTTTACCTGTTCGTCAACGCGATGACCACGGTGTCGGCGGTCATCTTCCTGTACTCGACCGACACCAAGCTGGCATCGGTGAGCATCGTCAACATGGACGAGGCCGGCTTTACGGCCGCTGCCGCCGCCATGGCCATGACCATCGTCGCCACCTCGGCCGCGGTCAAGGTGGCCCATGTGCTGTTGACCCGCCGCATCGACCGTTCGACGCAGGCCTGGCGCAAGCGCTGAGTGGCCATTGGTCCCGGCGGGCCGTGTTGCGTCGGATGAAACGACGGCCGGTGCGCCGGTGCACCCAACCATAATCGCCCAACCACCCCGGCCCATTGGGTCCGGACCGCGTCGGTGACCGGCTGCGGGGTGGCCACTCCTGGAGGCCTGCAATGGAAGCGGATCTGCTGATCCGGAACGCGACGGTTTTCGATGGCACCGGTACGCCGCCGATCCAGGCGGATCTGGCGGTACAGGCTGGCCGCATCGTTGCAGTGGAAGCGGGCTGGCGGGGACGGGCAGCGCAGGAACTCGATGCGAGTGGACTGATTGCAGCGCCCGGCTTCCTCGACATCCACACCCATTCGGACATGAGCCTGCTGCTCGACGGGCGGGCCCAGAGCAAGATCACCCAGGGGGTGACCACCGATGTGACCGGCAACTGCGGTTTTTCACCTTTTCCGATCAATCCGCAGCACATGGCGCTGCACCTGGACCTGCTGGCCGGAATCGGCGACGACGCAGCCGCCCTGACCTGGCACGACCTCGACGGCTACCGGGCCGCCGCCCAGGCCAGAGGTATTGCCATGAATGTTGCGCCCCTGGTCGGACACGGGGCACTGCGCATCGCCGTGATGGGCGTACGCAGCGAGGCCGCCACCCCCGAGGAGCTGGAGGCCATGCGCCAGCTGCTGGGTCGCATGCTGGACCAGGGTGCCTTCGGCATGACCACCGGTCTGACCTATGTGCCCTCGCGTTACGCGCCCACCTCTGAGCTGGTGGCGCTGTGCGAGGTGCTGGCAGAGCGGCAACGTCTCTATGCCACCCATGCCCGGGACCGTGACCTGCAGGGCCAGGATCACCGCTACGGCCCCTTGTTCGAGGCCTTGCACCTGTGCCGTGCCGCTGGCGTGCGGGTGCAGTATTCGCATGCCGCGATCAACACGCCCTCGGAATGGGGTACTGCTGCGGAGTGGACCCGCCGGTTCGACAGCGCCGCCGAACAGGGGCTGGATGCGGGTTTCGACGTCTACCCCTACGACGCCTCCAGCTCGGCGCTGACGCAATACCTTCCCCCCTGGGTGGTGGAAGGCGGTGTGGCCGTCCTGCGGGAACGGCTGTCCGATCCGGCGGTGATGCAGCGGGCCGAGCAGGATCTGGAGCAGGGATGGTCGGCCCACCGCATCCCCTGGCTGTGGGATCGGGTGGTGCTGGCCCGCAGCGATGGCCTGCTGGGCACCGTGGAAGGTGAGAACCTGCAGGAAGCGGCCACGCGGCTGGGCCTGACGCCGGCGCGGCTGGTGCTGGATCTGTGCCGCGAAGGAGGCAACCGGGTGATGGTGGTGCTGTTCTACCGCACCGAACAGGACATGCGGACCTTCCTCACCCACCCGCGTTCGGTGATGGGTTCCGACGGCTCGGCCCTGTGTTTCGATCAGGGCAGTCGCCGGCCGCATCCTCGCAACTTCGGCGCCAGCGTGCGGGTGCTCGGACGCTTTGTGCGCGAGCTGGGCGACCTGGACCTGGCCACGGCCATCGCCAAGATGAGCGGGCGCGTTGCCGAGCGCCTGCGGCTGCACGACCGTGGCCGGATCGCGGTCGGACTGGCGGCCGACATCGTGGTGTTCGACCCCGAGGAAGTGGCCGACCGCGCGACCTACCTCGCGCCGGCACGCCAGGCCGCCGGGATCCGCCATGTACTGGTCAACGGCGAGGCCGTGCTCCTTGACGGTTCCATGACCGGCGCCCGGCCCGGCCAGGTGCTGCGTGCCCCATGAGCGAGAAGGTCGTGCAGCCGGGTCCGACCCACCCCCTGCCGATGCCGGCCTGGCTCAGCCTGGCCGGCAAGACCGCGGTGGTGACCGGCGGGGGCACCCATCTGGGGCAGGCCATGGCCCTGGCGCTGGCCGAACTCGGCGCCAGCGTTCATCTGGTCGGGCGACGCGGGGCGGTGGTCGATGCAGCCGCCCATGCCTTGTGCGCCCAGGGGCATGGCGCATGGTCCCATGCGGCCGACGCGGCCGATCCCGAGGCGATGACGGCCGTCGTGGCCGACGTGGTGCGACGGCACGGCCAGCTCGACGTGATGGTCTGCAATGCCGGTGGAGGCCAGGGAGCGGACATGGCGCCGAACATCCGGCTCGAAGATCTGGAGGCGACGCTGCGTGGCAACGTCGGCACCACGATGGTCAGCGCCCAGGCCGCTGCGCAGGTCATGATGCCGCGTGCGCAGGGCGCCATCGTCACCGTCGGATCCATCCATGGCACGCTGGGCAGCGACCCACGGCTGTACGGCCCGGGCTTCCGGCGTTCCTCCCAGTCCTACCACGCTGCCAAAGGGGCGGTCGTGAACCTGACGCGGGCCCTGGCCTGCGAATGGGCACAGCATGGCCTGACCGTCAACTGCATCAGTCCCGGACAGATCCCCAAAGCCTCCATCGATCCGGTCACCCGCAGCCGCTTCCTGGCCGATGTCCCGCTGGGGCGCCTGGGCGAACCCGCCGACCTGAAAGGCGCCATCGCGCTGTTTGCGAGCCCGGCCGGACGCTGGATCACCGGCCAGAATCTCGTGGTGGACGGCGGCTGGTCCGCCTGGTAAAGCCCAGACCCTTGAAGAAAGTCCCAACATGACGCCCTGGTACACCATCGCCAACGCCGACCAGATTCCGACTCCCACGGTACTGCTGTACCCGGACCGGATCGAGCGCAATCTGCAGCGCATGATCGAACTCGCCGGTGGCGCAGAGCGGCTGCGTCCGCACGTCAAGACGCACAAGCTGGCTCCCATCATTGCGATGAAGCGGGCCGCCGGCATCGACCGGTTCAAGGTATCCACCATCGCAGAGGCCGAAATGACGGCCGAGGCCGGCGGTAGCGATATCCTGCTGGCCCACCAGCCAACAGGGCCGAACATCGGCCGGCTGATGGAACTGATGAGGCGATATCCCCGGACCCGGTTTGCCACCCTGGTGGACGATGCGGGCAACCTGAGCGCCCTGTCGGCAGCCGCGCTCCAGCAGGGACTCATCCTGAACCTTTACCTGGACCTGAACGTCGGCATGAACCGCACAGGCATCGTGCCCGACGATGCCGCCCGTGCCCTGTATCGCACCCTGTGCCAGACACCCGGCGTGGTGGCCTGCGGCCTGCACGCCTACGACGGGCACCTGCACAACCCGGACTCCGGGGTCCTCGCCCAGGCCGTGGACGATGCCTTCGCTCCCGTATGGGCCCTGCGTGACCAGCTGCGCGCCGAGGGGCTGCCGGTACCCGGCATGATCGCCAGCGGCACCCCCACCTTCGCGCTGCTGGCCCAGCACGAAGGCGTGGAGGTAGGCGCCGGCACCACCGTGCTGTGGGATTTTGGCCAGGAGGCGATCTGTCCTGAACATCGCATGCTGAATGCGGCGCTGCTGCTGACGCGCATCATCAGCAAGCCCACGCCCGACCGGTTGTGCCTGGACCTGGGCCACAAGGCGGTGGCATCCGAAATGCCCCATCCCCGGGTCCGTCTGCTGGGCCTGGAGGATGCCGTGCCGGTCACGCACAGCGAGGAGCACCTGGTGGTGCAGACACCCCGTGCGACCGAGTACCGGGTGGGTGACGTGGTCTACGGTATCCCACGGCACATCTGCCCCACGATGGCGCTGCACAGCGAGGTCTGGGCTGTGCGCGACGGGCGCGCTGCCGAGCGCTGGACAGTCACGGCGCGCGCACGCCGCATCACGATCTGAGCCGGCTGGCCCTCGCAATGGCTGGGCCGCGGCTGCCTGCCGAAGTCGACCGTGCAGCGTTCGATCAAGCCGGCTTCGCATTTCCGATCCCGGTCCTGGACCCGGAGGCAACGGACCGATACCTCAAGCGCTACCTGGAGTTCCGGGAACGTCATGGCCCTCGGCTGCAGAGTCTGCCACCCAACCAGCACTGGCAGATCCATTCGGACACCCACTTTGCCTTCCGCTGGATCGACGAGCTGACGCGTGAGCCCGCTGTCCTCGATGCGGTCGAGCGCATACTGGGGCCGGACATCCTGGTCTGGAACACCGCCTGGTTCGTCAAGATGCCAGGGGACAAGACCTTCGTCTCCCTGCACCAGGACGGCGCGTACTGGGGCCTGGAACCGATGGAGGTGCTCACCGCCTGGGTCGCCCTGACGCCGGCGACGCCCGAAAACGGATGCATGCGCGTGCTGCCTGGGACCCACCGACGGCCAGCCCTGCCCCAAAGCGATACCTTCCACCCCGACAACGCCCTGTCCCGAGGACAGGAGATCGCGGTACCGGTGGACGAGTCGGCAGCGATCGATATGGCACTGGCGCCCGGACAGATGTCCATGCACCATCTGTGGATCGTCCACGGCTCACGGGCCAACCAGACCTCCGTCCCGCGGATCGGCCTGGCGATCCGTTATGTGTCACCCAGGGTACGGCACAGCAGCGGCAACCGGCCCTGGGCCATGCTGGTGCGGGGACAGGATACCTGGGGCCACTTTCACCTGACCGATCGCCCCGATGGCAACGATGGATATGCCGGCGAGGGTTTCCACGGGGACATCCAGCGCAGGGTGCATGAAGCGATTGCACAGGCCCGGCAGGCCAGCGGCTGATCACTCCAGGCTGATGCGCGGATCGATGTAGGCGTACAGGACGTCCACCGCCAGGTTGATCAGCACAAAGACCACCAGGATGAACAGGATGCAGCCCTGGATCAATGGATAGTCCCGGGTGCTGATGGCCTGGATCAGCAGACGGCCCAGCCCTGGGTAGGTGAACACCGCCTCGGTGACCACCGTGCCGCCGATGAAGGTGGCCATCATCAGCCCCACGATGGTCACGAACGGCAGCAGCGCATTGCGCATGACGTGGCGGCCGATCACGTCGCGCTCGGGCAAACCCTTGGAACGTGCGGTGCGAACGTAATCCGCTTTCATCTCACCCAGCAGGGAGGCCCTCAGGAAGCGGGCGAAGATGCCCGAAACGTACAGGCCCAAGGTGAGCGCAGGCAGCGCCAGGTGGCGAGCCGCCTGCCAGGGCGACTCGAAAACCGACACATAGGCCGAGGCCGACGGCAGCCAGCGCAGCTGAACCGCGAACAGCAGGATCAGCAGGATGCCGAGCCAGAACGTAGGCACCCCCAGAGCCAGGGCACTCCAAGCACTGAGTGCCCGGTCCAGCCACGAGCCGGGGCGCAGCGCACTCAACAAGGCCACCGGCACCCCCAGCAGCAGACCAACCAGAGTGGCCGCCAGCCCGAGTTGCAGTGTGGCGGGCACACGC
>VERU01000546.1 GCA_018882485.1 Rhodoferax sp.
TACCTAAGGGGCGCGGTGTGCGGATCAGGCAAATCGGCGGACATCGACGAAATGCCCGTGGATGGCGGCGGCAGCGGCCATGGCGGGACTGACCAGGTGGGTGCGCCCACCGGCACCCTGCCTTCCTTCGAAGTTGCGGTTGCTGGTGGACGCGCACCGTTCACCGGGTTCCAGCCGGTCGGCATTCATGGCCAGGCACATCGAACAACCCGGTTCACGCCATTCGAAACCGGCAGCCCGGAACACCTCGTGCAGGCCCTCGCGTTCGGCCTGTTCCTTGACCAGACCGGAACCGGGGACCACCAGGGCCAACCGGATGTTGTTGGCAACTTTGCGTCCCATTGAGCGGACGACAGCGGCTGCTTCCCGCATGTCCTCGATGCGGCTGTTGGTGCAGGAACCGATGAACACCTTGTCGATGTGGATGTCGCTGATCGGGCGACCGGGCTCCAGCCCCATGTAGGCCAGCGCGCGTTCGATGGCACCGCGGCGGTTGGCATCTTTTTCGCGATCCGGATCGGGCACCCGTTCATCGACCCCCAGCACCATTTCGGGTGAGGTTCCCCAGGTGACCTGGGGGACGATCTGGCTCGCGTCGAGTTCAACCACGGCGTCGAACACCGCATCCGCGTCGGAATGCAGGGTCTTCCAGTAGGCCACGGCCTGATCCCATTCGAGCACGGCCGCCGTATCGGTACCGCCCGCACCCGGTGCCATCGGCCGCCCCCGGAGATAGTCGATGGTTTTGTCGTCTACCGCCACCAGACCAGCGCGTGCGCCAGCCTCGATGGCCATGTTGCAGACCGTCATGCGGCCTTCCATGCTGAGGTTGCGGATTGCAGAGCCAGCGAATTCGAGGGTGTAGCCCGTACCGCCTGCGGTGCCGATGCGCCCGATGATGGCCAGCACGATGTCCTTGGCCCCACAGCCCCGGGGAAGAGCGCCCTCGACCCGGATCAGCATGTTGCGTGCCTTTTTGGCCAACAGGGTCTGGGTGGCCAGCACATGTTCGACTTCGCTGGTGCCTATGCCATGCGCCAGCGCGCCGAATGCACCATGGGTGGATGTGTGCGAATCTCCGCAGACCACCGTCATCCCGGGCAGGGTGGCGCCATTTTCCGGGCCGATCACATGGACGATGCCCTGGCGTCGGGATAGGAATGGGAAATAGGCCGCCGAGCCGAAGGCGCGGATGTTGGCGTCCAGCGTCAGCACCTGCTCCTTGCTGGTGGGATCGGTGATGCCGTCGTATCCGCGATCCCAGCCCGTGGTGGGCGTGTTGTGGTCGGCTGTGGCCACCACCGAGCTGGTTCTCCAGATGGACCGACCCGCCTGGCGCAGGCCCTCAAAGGCCTGCGGGCTGGTGACCTCGTGGACCAGGTGGCGATCGATGTAGAGGACTGCGGTGCCGTCCTCCTCGGTGTGGACGACATGCTCGTCCCACAATTTATCGTAAAGCGTGCGTCCCATGGATTTCCTTGGTGGACCGCCATTTTATCCAGTGGGCCCAGCGGGTTCGAGTCCGGCAGGGACGGCCTTTCGCTCAACAAAAAGCCCGTCTGGCCTGCGTCCGGACGGGCTGCGCGCAAACCGAGGTGTCAGCGTTGCGCGATCGGCAGCACGTCGCGCCGTTCGGAGCCAGTGAACAGCTGCCGGGGACGCCCTATCTTGTATTCGGGATCACCGATCATTTCGTTGAGCTGCGCGATCCAGCCAACAGTACGCGCCAAAGCGAAAATGGCGGTGAACAGGCTGACCGGAATGCCGATGGCCCGCTGCACGATACCGGAATAGAAATCGACGTTGGGGTAGAGCTTGCGCTGCACGAAATAGTCGTCCTCGAGCGCAATCTTCTCCAGCGCCATGGCCAGCTTGAACAGGGGATCGTTCTCCAGGCCCAGGGCGGTGAGCACCTCTTTGCAGGTCTCCTGCATCAGTTTGGCACGGGGATCGTAATTCTTGTAAACCCGGTGTCCAAAGCCCATCAGCTTGACGTTGGAGTTCTTGTCCTTGACCTGCTCCATGAACTGCCCGACCTTGGCGATTCCGCCCATCTTCTGGATATCTTCCAGCATGTTCAGACAGGCCTCGTTGGCGCCACCGTGGGCCGGACCCCATAGGCAGGCCACGCCCGCGGCAATGGCGGCGAAGGGGTTGGTCCCTGAACTGCCGCACAGCCGTACGG
>VERU01000547.1 GCA_018882485.1 Rhodoferax sp.
GCGCCTGTTTCGCCAGCGCCGATTCAACGCGATTTGACAGGTTTTCTGAATTCAATCGCTTCGATTTCTGCGAAAAATGCCTGCTCGAACTTTAATTGCAATGAAAGCGCTGCGACGCGTTTGCGGAAGGCGCGGAGCGTCGAACCGATGGGGGGTGGGCGGCGTATCGGCTTTGATGTGTCGATGCCCGATGGGGCTTTCTTGCGGACAGCTCGTTCCTTCGCTGGCTTGCTGGTGGTTGGCTTGACTTCGATTTACTCAACCTCGTCACCAATGTAGTGAGCCACGTCGTAGATGGACATGACGACTCGATTGCCCATGCCGGCCTTGGGCTCGATGGGAAACTTGTCGCTCTCCCGGAGCTTTGCTTGCGCTGAGGCTTATTTGCCAATGAAGGGGGCGACTTCAGCAGGCGTCAGCGTCTTGTTGCCGAAGGTGGGTTTTAGGTCCGCGAGTGCATCAGCGTATGACACAGCCTCGCCTGTTTGAGTGGTCCCGCCGACAGGAATCGAACCTGTATTTCACGCTTAGGAGGCATGCGCACTATCCATTGTGCTACGGCGAGGCCGACCGGATTTTAGGGCCCGCAGCCGGCGGTGTGAGCAGGGCAGGGGGGGTGGGCCGGCTAACGGAACATCAGGCCTACCAGCCCGAGAGCCAGCGGCGGAAACACCAGCAGCAGCAAGAGGCGCAGGGCATCCCAGGCCAAGAAGGGCAGCACACCCCGGTAGGTCTGCGCCATGGGCACGTCCTTGGCCACGTTGTTGCCCACGTAGACGTTCATGCCGATGGGCGGCGCGATCATGCCGATGCCGACGGTCATCAGCACCAGAATGCCGAACCACAGTGCCTTGGCCTCGGGCTTGAGGCCCCAGAGATCCAGGCCCATCACGGCCGGAAAGATGACCGGTATGGTCAGCAGCAGCATGGACAGCTCGTCCATCACGCAACCCAGCAGCACGTACATCAGCATCACGGCGGCGACGATGCTCAGGTCGGGCACCGGCAGGTGGGTGACCCACTGGGCCACCAGCTTGGGCATCTCGGTGAGGGCCAGGGTAGCGTTCATCATGTCAGCGCCGAGGAATATCATGAACACCATGGCGGTGGTCTCGGCCGTGCTGGCCAGCGAATCGAGCAGGCCCTGGCGCGTGATTTCGCGCTTGAACAAACCGACCAGCAGCGTCATGAGCGCGCCGACCGCCGCCCCCTCGGTGGGCGAGAACACCCCGCCATAGATGCCGCCAAACACCACGATGAAGACGAAGGCGATCGGCCAGATGGCGAACAGCGCAGCGCGCCTTTCATGGGCGGGTGTGGTCACGGTCGCGGGCGCCAGCTCGGGCCGGGAGCGGGTGACCCAGGCGATGACGGCCACATACCCCAGCATGGCCAGCAGGCCCGGAACCATGGCCGCAGCGAACAGCTTGGCAATGTTCTGTTCGGTCAGGATGGCATAGACCACCAGCGGCACCGAAGGCGGGATGAGGATGCCCAGCGTACCTCCAGTGGCCAGTGCCCCGGTGGACAGGCGTCCGCTGTAGCCGTGGGCGCGCATCTGCGGGTAGGCCACCTGCGTGATGGTGGCGGTGGTGGCCACCGATGAGCCACAGACCGCGCCAAAGGCGCCGGCTGCCAGCACCGAGGCCATGGCCAGCCCCCCGCGCACATGCCCGACCACGGCCGAGGCGGCGCGGAACAGGTCGCGGCTGAGGCCGCCCTGCGAGGCGAACTGGCCCATCAGCAGGAACAGTGGGATCACGCTGAGTTCGTACACCGTCAAGCGGGCCACCGCACTGCCCTTGAGCAGGTTCAGGGTGGCGGCGCTGTCGGTCAGCAGCCAGTAGCCCAGGGCGCCCGGCAGGAACATGGCCGCCGCGATCGGAATCCGCAGCGCCATCAGCAGCATCATGGCCACGAAGATGGCCAGTCCCAGTTGGGGCGCCCAGGCGGTCATGAGGGCTCCACGGTGTGGTCGGCGCGTCCGGGCGGCGCCATGTGCGCCAGCCACAGCCCTTGTTGCAGCGCGATCAGTGCGGCCAGCGCCAGGCCCGGGGCCAGCGAGGCATAGGCCCACCACATGGGCAGGCTGATGATCATGGTGGTCTCGCCGGCTTCGCGCACGCTGACGGCCCCGATCGACGTGCGCCATGCCAGCAGCCCGTACATCAGGGCCAGTAC
>VERU01000061.1 GCA_018882485.1 Rhodoferax sp.
CTTCAGCGCAGAACGCTCGGGCCGGGCGTGCCGCTTGCCGGTGGGCGGGTGCCTGCGTCGGGGGCTTCGTCGATCGAGACCCGCCGAGCGCCGTCAAAACGGCGGCTCCAGTAGGCAACCCCCATGTCTTCCACCCGCACCTGGGCGCCCGGCTTGGGGGAGTGGATGAACTTGCCCTCGCCGACGTAGATCCCGACATGGCTGAACGCCCGCCGCATGGTGTTGAAGAAGACCAGGTCACCCGGACGCAGATCGCTGCGGTCGATGAGTTGTGTCGAGGCCGCCTGCTGCTCCGCCCGGCGGGGCAGGATCAGGCCCACGGTCTGCTCGTACATGGCTTTGACGAAACCGCTGCAATCGAAGCCGCTTTCAGCGGTGCTGCCGCCACGGCGGTAGGGGATACCCAGAAAGCCCAGGGCATTGACCACCAACTCGGATGCCGAGTCGGCCGCGGAGTGGCCGGCGGACTGGAGGCGCGCCAACAGGCCTCTGTCGTGGAGCAGCCGTTCCAGATCATCGGGCGCTGCTGGCGCTGCCAGGGCGCTGCCCGAGATCAGGGCGGCCATCAACAGAAGGGTGGGACGCATGGCGGTTAGTATAGCGATGCCCTGTAGGCGGCCCGGGCATCCATCCGGCAGGGTGGTGTCCGGCTCATGGTTGCAAACACAACAAAGGATGACGGGTGATGTTCAAGGCCTTGGTTCTCGATAACAGCGATGGGTTTCGGGTAGGCGTTCGTGAATTGGACGAAGCGCAGCTGCCTGCGGGCGACGTGGTGCTCGCACCCGATTACTCCTCGCTGAACTACAAGGATGCGCTGGCCATCACCAACAGCGGGCCGGTGGTTCGCCAGTGGCCGATGGTGGCCGGCATCGACGGCTCGGGTACCGTGGTGGAGTCCAGCCACCCTGCCTGGCGTGCAGGGGATCGGTTCATCCACAACGGGTGGGGCCTGGGAGAAACCCGCTGGGGCTGCATGGCCAGCCGTGCGCGGGTGCAGGGCGCCTGGCTGGTGAAATTGCCCGATGCGTTCACGCCGAGGCAGGCCATGGCCATCGGTACGGCCGGTTACACCGCCATGCTGTGCGTGTTGGCCCTCGAGGATCGCGGGGTCGCACCCGGGAGCGGTGAAGTGCTGGTCACGGGGGCGACCGGCGGAGTCGGCAGCGTGGCGGTATCCTTGCTGGCCGGCCTGGGGTATCGGGTGGTGGCCGCGACGGGCAAATCGTCGGAGCACGCTTACCTGAAGACGCTGGGCGCCCATGAGGTGCTGGACCGGGCATCCCTGGCCGCTCCCGGCAAGCCCTGGCAAAAGGAGCGGTGGGCCGGGGTGGTGGATGCCGTGGGCTCGCACACGCTGGCCAACGCCCTGGCTCAGACTCGGTACGGCGGCGTGGTGGCTGCCTGCGGGTTGGCGCAGGGCATGGATCTGAACACGACGGTGATGCCGTTCATTCTGCGCGGCGTCACCCTCGCTGGCGTGGATTCGGTGATGGCGCCGATCACCCTGCGAGAGAGGGCCTGGAGTCGTCTGGCTCGCGACCTCAACCCGGCCCTGCTGGAAACGATGGTGGCAGAAATCGATCTGGCGTCAGCGCCGCAACACGCGGCTGAACTGATGGCGGGACGGGTACGGGGCCGCATCGTGGTGCGCATCAACCCTGGGCCGGGCGGGAGATGAGCATGTTGCTGGAGGCGTCTCAATCCCAGTTGGTGCTGATCGATTTCCAGACCCGACTGATGACCGCGATCCGCGACGCCGAAGCGGTGGTGGCGAATGCGGCGCGCCTGGGAAAGATGGCGCGTCTGCTGGACGTGCCCTGCTGGGGCACTGAACAGAATCCCGATCGCCTGGGAGCGACTGTGCCGGAGGTCGCGCCCTTGTGCCAGCGAATGCTCCCCAAGATGCACTTCAGCGCGGTGGCCGACGGGTTGGTTGACTGGCTGCAGCCGCCCAACAAGCCGGCTGGGGGCAACGCGCGCAGTTTGCCCCGCCACCTTCAGCGGCCACTTCCGGTCGCTGAGCCTCGAACGGCCATCGTTCTAGCGGGGTGCGAAGCCCACGTCTGTCTGCTTCAGACGGCCCTGGACCTGCTGGAACATGAACTGGAGGTCTGGGTGGTGGTCGATGCGTGCGGTTCCCGAAGCCAGCGCAGTGTGGACGCCGCCCTGGACCGGCTGGCGAGCGCAGGGGCTGAACTGGTCACCACGGAGATGGTGGCGTTCGAGTGGCTCCGGTCTGCCACCCACCCGCAGTTCAAGGCGGTGCAGGCCTTGATCAAGTGACAGGGTCTGTGGCCTGGGCGCTGGGCCGTCGCGCACCAGTCAGCGCGGTGCAAGCTGAATTTTCATAATTATGAATTCAGTTTACGTAGGCAACCGGAGACAAGCCATGACGACTTTTGCGGAATTTCACCGGCGCTCGATCGCCGAGCCCGAGGCTTTTTGGCGTGAGCAGGCGCAACTGATCGATTGGGAGGCGCCCCCGCAGACCATCTGCGATTACAGCAAGCCTCCGTTTGCCAAATGGTTTGTCGGTGGGCGCACCAACCTGTGCCACAACGCTGTGGATCGTCATGTCAAGGACCGGCCTGACCAGGCGGCGCTGGTGTTTGTATCCACCGAGACCGGGCAGGAGCGGGTCTACAGCTTCCGGGAACTGCATGCCGAAGTGCAGCGCATGGCAGCGGTCTTGCGCGAGCTCGGCGTGGTCAAGGGTGACCGCGTCCTGATCTACATGCCGATGATCGCCGAGGCCGCCTTCGCCATGCTGGCCTGCGCACGCATCGGTGCCATCCATTCGGTTGTTTTTGGGGGGTTTGCGTCGGGCTCCCTGGCCTCGCGCATTGAAGATGCAACGCCCCGCGTGGTGGTCAGCGCCGACGCCGGGTCTCGCAGTGGCAAGGTGGTCGAGTACAAGCCGCTGCTGGATGAGGCCATACGGCTCTCGAGTCACAAGCCCGAAGCGGTGCTGCTGGTGGACCGTCAACTGGCGCGCATGGACATGGTAGGGGGGCGTGATCATCTCTGGGCGCCGCTTCGGGAGAAGCACCTGGACGCCCAGGTGGCCTGCGAGTGGCTGGAGTCCACCGAGCCGAGTTACACGCTGTACACCAGCGGAACGACGGGCAAACCCAAGGGGGTGCAGAGGGATACAGGCGGATATGCGGTGGCCCTGGCGGCCAGCATGCGCCATATTTTTTGCGGTCAGGCGGGTGAAACCTTTTTTTCGACCAGCGACATCGGCTGGGTGGTCGGACACAGTTACATCATCTACGGACCGCTGCTGGCCGGGATGGCCACCATCATGTACGAAGGGCTTCCGACCCGACCCGATGGTGGCATCTGGTGGAGCCTGGTGCAAAAGTACAAGGTCACGGTGATGTTCAGCGCGCCCACGGCGGTGCGGGTGCTCAAGAAGCAGGATCCGGCATTCCTGAGCCAATACGATTTGTCCAGCCTGCGCGCGCTGTTTCTGGCCGGCGAGCCGCTGGATGAACCCACGGCGCGCTGGATATCCGAGGGCCTGGGTGTTCCGATCATTGACAACTATTGGCAAACCGAGAGCGGCTGGCCCATACTCACCATCGCCAACGGAGTCGAGAAGCGCGCCAGCAAATTCGGCAGCCCCGGCATTCCGATGTACGGTTACGATGTGAAACTGCTGGACGACCAGACCGGCGAGGAGCTCACGGGAGCCAATTGCAAGGGGGTCGTGGCGATCGAGGGACCACTGCCTCCCGGCTGCATGCAGACCGTCTGGCGCGATGACGACCGGTTTGTCAAAACCTACTGGTCCAGCGTTCCCGGCAAGATGGTCTACAGCACCTTCGATTGGGGGGTGCGGGACGAGGATGGCTATTTCTTCATTCTGGGGCGCACCGATGATGTCATCAACGTGGCTGGACACCGCCTGGGCACCCGCGAGATCGAGGAGAGCATTTCTGCCCATCCCAATGTCTCGGAGGTGGCGGTCGTCGGCGTGGCCGACAACCTGAAGGGGCAGGTGGCCATGGCTTTCGCCGTGGTCAAGGACGTGGGTCAGATTGTCGATGCGGGAGCCCGGCTCAAGCTGGAAGGCGAGGTGATGAAACTGGTCGACCGGGATCTGGGGGCCGTGGCCCGCCCGGCGCGGGTCTTCTTTGTCACCGCACTGCCCAAGACCCGCAGCGGCAAACTGCTGCGTCGGGCCATGCAGGCGGTCTGTGAGCGGCGCGACCCTGGTGATCTGACCACCATGGAGGATCCGGCGGCCTTGCAGCAGATCCGGGACCAGGTGGCCGCGTAAGTCTGCACGAATGTTTCGATGGCACAATCTAACGATTGCGGGTGCTCCACCGTGCCCCAGTCGCATCCGTTGAGTGGTTCAGCCGCAAGACGGGGGTTAATCAACCCGCTTTAACCAGCTAATGTTTCCCGAAGGGAAACGGAGGTCAGCGCATCATGAGTGAAACACGGCCGCCCGCATCGGGCTCGGACGCCACCGTCTACCAGGCCTATCAGGCCAGCACCTACCTGTTCGGGGGCAACGCTCCGTACGTCGAAGAGATGTACGAGAACTACCTGGCCAATCCAGGCAGCGTTCCGGACAACTGGAGGGACTACTTCGATGCGCTGCAGCATGTCCCTGCAGTCGATGGCAGCAATGCGCGCGACGTCCCCCATCTGCCGGTGATCAACGCGTTCGCCGAAAGGGCCAAGCAGGGTGGTACCAAGGTGGTCGTGGCCAGCGTCGATGCCGAGATGGGGCGCAAGCGCACGGCGGTGCAGCAGTTGATCGCGGCCTACCGGAACGTGGGTCAGCGCTGGGCGGATCTCGATCCGCTCAAGCGCACCGAGCGGCCGTCGATTCCAGAGCTTGAGCCGGCCTTCTATGGATTCAGCGACGCCGATCAGGAAACGGTCTTCAACATCAGCAACACGTTTTTCGGCAAGGACACCATGTCCCTGCGAGAGTTGCTCAATGCCTTGCGTGAAACCTACTGCGGAACCCTGGGCGTGGAGTACATGTACACGTCCGACCAGACGCAGAAGCGGTGGTGGCAGCAGAAACTGGAGTCCACCCGGGCCAAGCCCAGTTTCCCCGCGGAGAAGAAAACCCACATATTGGAGCGTCTCACGGCGGCCGAAGGCCTCGAACGGTACCTGCACACCAAGTATGTGGGCCAGAAGCGGTTTTCTCTGGAGGGTGGCGAGAGTTTCATCGCATCCATGGATGAGTTGGTGCAGCGCGCAGGTGAACACGGCATCCAGGAAATCGTGATTGGCATGGCCCACAGGGGTCGCCTCAACGTGCTGGTCAACACCCTGGGCAAGATGCCCAAGGATTTGTTCGCCGAATTCGATCACACCGCGCCCGAGGAACTGCCCGCAGGGGATGTCAAGTACCACCAGGGCTTCAGCTCGGATGTCGCGACGCCGGGTGGACCGGTTCACCTGTCGCTGGCATTCAACCCGTCGCACCTCGAAATCGTCAATCCGGTGGTCGAGGGTTCGGTTCGTGCCCGTATGGATCGGCGCGGCGACGCTCGCGGCAGCCAGGTGCTGCCCGTGCTGGTGCACGGTGATGCCGCCTTTGGGGGGCAGGGCGTTAACCAGGAGACCCTGGCATTGGCCCAGACCCGTGGCTACACCACGGGGGGCACGGTGCACATCATCATCAACAACCAGATCGGATTTACCACGTCCGACCCGCGCGACATGCGGTCCACCGTGTACTGCACGGACATCGTGAAGATGGTGGAGTCACCGGTTCTGCACGTCAACGGCGATGATCCCGAGGCGGTGGTGCTGGCGACCCAGTTGGCCCTGGAGTACCGCATGACGTTCAGCCAGGACGTGGTCGTGGACATCACCTGCTTTCGCAAGCTGGGACACAACGAACAGGACACCCCCAGTCTGACCCAGCCTCTGATGTACAAGAAGATTGCGCAGCATCCTGGCACGCGCAAGTTGTACGCGGACAAGCTCTCTGCCCAGGGTCTGGGTGCGTCCCTGGGGGACGATATGGTCAAGGCCTACCGTGCCGCCATGGACGCGGGCAAGCACACGGTGGATCCGGTCCTGACCAACTTCAAGAGCAAGTACGCCGTGGACTGGTCGCCCTTCCTGGGCAAGAAGTGGACCGATGCGGCGGACACCGCGTTGCCCATGACCGAATGGAAGCGTCTGGCCGAGCGTTTGACAACCCTGCCTGCCAGCGTTACGCCGCATCCGCTGGTCAAGAAGGTGTACGACGACCGAGCGGCCATGGGTCGCGGCGAAGTGAATGTCGATTGGGGTATGGGCGAGCACATGGCCTTCGCCTCTTTGGTGGCCAGCGGCTACCCGGTGCGCCTCTCGGGTGAGGACTGCGGGCGCGGCACGTTTACCCACAGGCATGCGGTCATTCACGATCAAAACCGTGAGAAGTGGGATACCGGAACCTACGTGCCGCTGCAAAATGTGGGTGATAACCAGGCTCCCTTCATCGTGATCGACTCCATCCTCTCTGAGGAAGCCGTTCTGGGTTTCGAGTACGGGTATGCCTCCAACGATCCCAACACGCTCGTGATCTGGGAGGCGCAGTTCGGTGACTTTGCCAATGGCGCCCAGGTGGTGATCGACCAGTTCATCGCATCCGGTGAAGTGAAATGGGGCCGGGTCAACGGCATCACGTTGTTGCTTCCGCATGGGTACGAGGGTCAGGGGCCCGAGCACAGCTCAGCGCGTGTGGAACGATTCATGCAGCTGGCGGCTGACACCAACATGCAGATCGTGCAGCCCACCACGGCCAGCCAGATCTTTCACGTGCTGCGGCGGCAGATGATCCGCAACCTGCGCAAGCCGTTGATCGTTTTCACGCCCAAATCGCTGTTGCGCAACAAGGAGGCCACCTCGCCTCTGAGCGATTTTGTCAAGGGTGGCTTCCAGACGGTCATTCCCGAGCACCGCGACGAGGTGCTGCGCAAGGCCGACAAGGTCAAGCGGGTTCTGGCCTGTTCCGGCAAGGTTTACTACGACCTAGCCAAGAAGCGCGATGAGAAGGGTGCGGATGATGTGGCCATCATCCGGGTGGAGCAACTGTATCCATTCCCTCACAAGGCATTTGCTGCTGAAGTTCGCAAGTATCCCAATGCGACCGATGTGGTTTGGTGCCAGGACGAGCCGCAAAACCAGGGCGCCTGGTTTTTTGTGCAGCATTACATCCACGAAAACATGCTCGAAGGGCAGAAGCTGGGTTATGCCGGGCGGGCCGCGTCGGCCTCTCCGGCCGTGGGTTATTCCCACCTGCACCAGGACCAGCAGAAGGCCTTGGTCGATGCTGCTTTCTCGAAGCTCAAGGGCTTCGTACTGACCAAGTAATCGCCCCATCATCAGTTCATTGGAAGCGTTCAAATGGCAATCGTAGAAGTCAAAGTTCCCCAGCTGTCCGAATCGGTGGCCGAAGCCACCCTGCTGCAGTGGAAGAAGAAGGTGGGCGAGTCGGTGTCCGCCGATGAGATCCTGATCGAAGTCGAGACGGACAAGGTGGTGTTGGAAGTGCCGGCCCCAGCGGGCGGTGTGCTCGCAGAAATTGTTCAGGGTGATGGCAGTACCGTGGTGGCGGAGCAGTTGCTCGCCCGGATCGACACCGAAGGCCGTGCGGGTGCGGCTTCCACAGCGCCGTCGGCGGCTCCGGCCCCATCCGCGACGGCGTCCTCGCTCGCAGCGGCGAGTTCCGCGGAAGCGCCATCCCGCTCGGCGATCGCCATGCCGGCGGCTGCCAAATTGATGGCCGATCGTCAAATGGCGCCCGATTCGGTGGCAGGTAGCGGCCGTGACGGTCGGATCACCAAGGGTGACGTACTGGCGGCGTCAGCGGCTTCGCCTACCAAGGTGGTGTCTGTTCCGGTCGCTGCGCCCCGTGCCGCGACCTTGCCGATGCCCCAGGTGGCTGCGCCGGCGTCGGGTCTCGGTGATCGTCCTGAGCAACGGGTCCCCATGAGCCGGTTGCGCGCCCGTGTTGCGGAGCGTTTGCTGCAATCACAGTCGAGCAATGCAATCCTGACGACCTTCAATGAAGTGAACATGGCACCCGTCATGGAGATGCGCAAGCGTTTCCAGGACAAGTTCGAGAAGGAGCACGGCGTCAAGATCGGCTTCATGAGTTTCTTCGTGAAGGCGGCTGTCCACGCGTTGAAAAAGTACCCGGTGCTCAACGCGTCGGTAGATGGCAATGACATCGTTTACCACGGGTACTTCGACATCGGTATCGCCGTGGGTTCACCCCGAGGCCTGGTGGTGCCCATACTGCGCAATGCCGACCAGATGAGTTTTGCGGAGATCGAGAAGAAGATTGCGGAGTTCGGGACCAAGGCGCGCGATGGCAAACTGGGTATCGAGGAGATGACGGGTGGCACGTTCTCCATCTCCAATGGGG
The DNA here is from genome assembly GCA_018882485.1 of Rhodoferax sp. Classification (GTDB taxonomy): domain Bacteria; phylum Pseudomonadota; class Gammaproteobacteria; order Burkholderiales; family Burkholderiaceae_C; genus Rhodoferax. Next base: position 8,402 of record VERU01000061.1, read on the forward strand.
GCGTCTTTGGGTCCATGCTGTCCACCCCCATCATCAATCCACCTCAATCGGCCATCCTGGGTGTCCATGCCACCAAGGACCGTGCCGTGGTGGAGAACGGACAGATCGTGATCCGTCCGATCAATTATCTGGCCATGTCCTATGACCACCGGATCATTGACGGGCGTGAGGCGGTATTGGGCCTGGTGGCCATGAAAGAGGCGCTGGAGGATCCCGCGCGCCTGCTGTTCGACATTTGAAGCCGGGTCAGGACCGCACCATGAGCAAGCAATTCGAGGTCGTCGTCATCGGAGCGGGGCCTGGCGGCTACATTGCCGCGATCCGAGCCGCGCAGCTGGGTATGAGTGTCGCGTGCGTCGACGCCTGGAAAAACGACAAGGGCGGTCCAGCCCCTGGCGGAACCTGCACGAACGTGGGCTGCATTCCGTCTAAGGCCCTGCTGCAGTCGTCGGAGCATTTCGAACACGCCAGCAAGCACTTCCCGGAGCACGGCATTACCGTCTCCGATGTGAAGATGGATGTGTCCAGGATGGTTGCACGCAAGGACGCCGTGGTCCGGCAGAACAACGAGGGCATTCTGTACCTGTTCAAGAGGAACAAGGTCTCCTTCTTTCATGGACTGGGCTCTTTTGTCAGGCAGGTCGAGGGTGGTTACGAGATCCAGGTTTCGGGTGCTGCCGAAGAAACGCTGGTGGGCAGGCAGATCATCGTGGCCACGGGTTCGAGCGCCCGTGCGTTGCCCGGGGTTGCATTCGATGAGGAGTTCATTCTCTCCAATGACGGGGCATTGCGCATGGGCGCCGTGCCCAAGACGCTCGGGCTGATCGGTTCAGGCGTGATTGGACTGGAGATGGGCTCGGTCTGGCGACGCCTGGGGGCCGATGTGACGGTTCTGGAAGGCCTTCCCGTCTTTTTGGGCGCCGTGGATGAGCAGATTGCGAAGGAGGCGAAGAAGGCCTTTGACAAGCAGGGTTTGAAGATTGAACTCGGTGTCAAGGTCGAGGGCGTCAAACCGAACGGCAAGAGCGTGGCGGTGACCTACACCAGCGCCAAGGGCGAGGCCCGTTCCCTGG
>VERU01000548.1 GCA_018882485.1 Rhodoferax sp.
GTGCAGGCCTACACCGCTTGGCACCAGGCCGGCCACGTGCACAGCGTGGAGACCTGGATCGACGGCGCGCTGGCAGGAGGGCTCTACTGCGTGGGCATCGGGCACATGGTGTTTGGCGAATCCATGTTCGCGCACCGGACCGATGCCTCCAAGATCGCCCTGGCGGCCTTGGTGGCCTGGTGCCGAAGGCACGGCGTGAGCCAGATCGACTGCCAGCAGAACACCGGCCACCTGGCGAGCCTGGGGGCACACGAAACCCCGCGCGCGGCCTTCGAGCAGCACCTGGCCGAGGCCACCTCCCTGCCCGACCTGCGGGATTGGACCTATCATCGTTCCACGTGGGCTTACCTGCCGCAGTTGGTTGACGAGCAGACCGCCCTCGAAGCCTCCACGCCGCCGTGACCCATCCCAAGGAGCTTCCGCTCTCGTCGCTGCAGTTCTACGCAACGGCGCCCTACCCCTGCAGCTATCTGCCAGGGCGGCAGGCCCGCTCCCAGGTGGCCACGCCCAGCCACCTCATCAATGCCGACGTGTACTCGGGCCTGGTGGCCAGCGGGTTCCGCCGTAGCGGCATGTTCACCTACCGGCCCTATTGCGACGGTTGCCGTGCCTGCGTCCCCATGCGTGTGCCGGTGGACCGCTTCCAGGCCACGCGCAGCCAGCGCCGCGCCTGGAAGGCGCACCAGCATCTGCAGGCCCGGGTGCTGCGCCTGGGGTTTCTGCCTGAGCACTACGCCCTGTACCTGCGCTACCAGTCGGGCCGCCACAGCGGCGGCGGCATGGACCAGGACAGCGTGGACCAGTACACCCAGTTCCTGCTGCAAAGCCGGGTGAATTCGCGCCTGGTGGAGTACCGCGAGCCGACGCGGGAAGGCCGGCTGGGCGAGCTGAAGATGGTGTCGATCCTGGACGTGCTGAACGACGGCCTGTCGGCCGTCTACACCTTCTACGACCCCGAACCCGGCGCCAGCTACGGCACCTACGGCGTGCTGTGGCAGATCGAGCAGACCCGGCAGTTGAAGCTGCCGCACGTGTACCTGGGCTACTGGATCGCCGAGAGCCCCAAGATGGCCTACAAGAGCCTGTTCAGGCCGAGCGAGGTGTTGGTGGAAGGGCGCTGGGTGCCCGGTCCCGCATCGGCTGTGGAAACTGCAGCGGAATCCGCAGCCGAACCTGCAGCCGAACCTGCAGCCGAACCGAATTCGGAAACGGCAATGGCTACGGCTACGGCTACGGCGACGGCACCAACATCAGCATCGGCAGCACAGGCGGCGGCATCGGAAGCCACTGGTCAGACCGGCGCAGAGCCGCCGCTCGTGTTCAGCCGATGAAGGCCCAGCGTTCGCCCTGAACCGCGGCCAGGCCGTCGGCCTGCAGCTTCAACAGGTGGGCCAGCAGCGAGCGCCGCGCCACGGGGTGCAAACCCGGCGGCACGTCCGCGTAGGCCTGCGGCAGCAGATCGTCCAGCGGCACGGCCGAGGTGGCGGCCACGCTCTGAAGGGCCTGCAGCACACGCGCCTCGCGCGCCAGGCGGTGCTTGATCAGCGCGCGCACCACCTCATGCGGCCGGGCGACCAGGAAACCGTGGCCTGGCGCCAGCCACTCGATGTCCAGCGCCAGCAAACCCCGCAAGGTCTGCAGGTAGACAGCCATGTCGCCATCGGGCGGGTTGATCACCACGGTGCTGCCCTGCATCACGTGGTCGCCGGTGAACAGCGTCTTCTCCTCGGCCAGCAGGTAGCACAGATGGTTGGAGGCATGGCCCGGGGTGTGCAGCACCTGCAGCGTGGTGTCGGGGCCCAGGGTCAGCAACTCGCCGCCGGCCAGTTCTCGGTGGGGCGCGAAGCTGGCGTCCTGGCCTTGCGCATGGTCAGGCCGACGACCGGCCACCGGCGCGCCGGTCATGGCTGACAGCAGCGCCGCTCCGGGGGAGTGGTCGATGTGCGTGTGGGTGACCAGGATCTGCTCGATGGGCCCGGGCGCCGCCGCCTGCAGGGCTTGCAGGTGTGCAGCATCGGCCGGGCCGGGGTCGATGACGGTCCAGCGCTTGGCTTGCGGGCAGCCGACCAGGTAGCTGTTGGTCCCGGGCCCGGTCATCATGCCGGCGTTGGGCGCCGTCACGCGGATCACGCGCGGCGACAGGCGCACCGCGCGGCCGGCCACGATATCGGCAT
>VERU01000549.1 GCA_018882485.1 Rhodoferax sp.
GTGCATCAGGTGGGTGACGCTGTGGTTGCGCATGGTGGCCGCGCGCAGTGCGGCATCGACATGGGCCGTGACGGCATCGCCCACCGCCAGCTGGCCGCTCTGCAGCCGGCCATGATGGGCGAACACGTCGGCCTTGAGCTTCTGCGTGTCCGCCACCTGGAACAGGCCCTGGTCGCAGAACACCGTTCCCTGGTCGCCAACCTGGCCGCCGCTCTCGCTGTAGAAGGGCGTGGTCTCCAGCACCAGCACCCCGGTTTGTCCGGCTTTCAGGGCGCCAACCGGCGCCCCGTCTGCATACATTGCTACGATTTTTGTAGCGGCCGTGAGTTCCTCGTAGCCCACGAAGTCGTTACCGTCGCCGCTGTAGTCCAGCGCCTTGTCCATCTTGAACTTGCCGGCAGCGCGGCCCTGCGCCTTCTGCCGCTCCATGGCGGCATGGAACCCGGCCTCGTCGATCACGACCCCGCGCTCGCGGCAGACGTCGGCCGACAGGTCCAGCGGAAAGCCGAAGGTGTCGTGCAGCTTGAAGGCGACATCGCCCGGCAGCACCCGGGCGTCGCCGGCCAGTGCCTCGTCCAGGATCTGCATGCCGTGCGCCAGGGTCTCGAAAAAGCGTTCTTCCTCGGCCTTCAGCACCTCGGTGATGCGCTGCTGCTGCGCCGCCAGCCGGGGATAGGCCTGCCCCATGCCGGCCACCAGGTCGGGCACCAGCTTGTGGAAGAAGGGCGCGGTGCAGCCCAGCTTGTAGCCATGGCGGATGGCCCGGCGCACGATGCGGCGCTGCACATAGCCGCGCCCCTCGTTGGACGGCACCACGCCGTCGCTGACCAAGAAGGCGGTGGCGCGGATGTGGTCGGCGATCACCCGCAGGCTGGGGTGGGCGGGGTCGGTGCAACCCGTCTCGCGCGCGGCGGCGCGCACCAGGCCGTCGAGCAGGTCGATCTCGTAGTTGCTGTGCACATGCTGCAGCACCGCGGCCAGCCGCTCCAGACCCATGCCGGTGTCCACGCAGGGCGCCGGCAGGGGCAGCAGGCGGCCGTCGGGCTGCATGTCGAACTGCATGAACACGTGGTTCCAGATCTCGATGTAGCGGTCACCGTCCTGCTCGGGGCTGCCGGGGGGGCCGCCCGCCACTTCGGGACCGTGGTCGTAGAAGATCTCCGAGCAGGGGCCGCAGGGGCCGGTGTCGGCCATCATCCAGAAGTTGTCCGAGGCGTACTTGGCGCCCTTGTTGTCGCCGATGCGCACCACGCGCTCGGGCGGCAGGCCGATCTCCTTCGTCCAGATGTCGTAGGCCTCGTCGTCGTCGATGTAGACGGTGGCCCACAGCTTGTCCGCCGGCAGCCGGTAGACCTGTGTCAGCAGCTCCCAGCCCCAATGGAGCGACTCGCGCTTGAAGTAGTCGCCAAAGCTCCAGTTGCCCAGCATCTCGAAGAACGTGTGGTGGCGCGCCGTGTAGCCCACGTTCTCCAGGTCGTTGTGCTTGCCGCCGGCGCGCAGGCAGGCCTGCACCGAAGCGGCCCGCACATAGGAACGCCGGTCGGTGCCCAGGAACACGTCCTTGAACTGCACCATGCCCGAATTGGTGAACATCAGCGTCGGGTCGTTGCCGGGCACCAGAGGGCTGGAGGCCACCGCGGTGTGGCCCTTGGACTCGAAGAAATCCAGGAAGATCCTGCGGATGTCGGCGACGGAAATGGCGGGCGTGGTCATGCGGGTCGAGGGCTGGGCCGCAGGGTTGCGGCGTTGGGCGCAGGGCCGGCCGCTGGAGGCACGGCCGGAGGCAGAAAGGGTCCCAAGTTTAGCAGTTCGCCCCGTGAAACGGCCCTCCTGCGGCGGCGGCTGGGATCGCACAATGCGGCCAGATGCCAGACCCGGTACCGGGTGCCGGACCCGATCAGGAGACCCCATGCTCACCGCCGACCAGATCAGCCGCTACCACCGGGATGGGTACCTGGTGGTCCCCCGCGTCATCGCGCCCGAGCAGCTGGCGCGCCTGCGCGCCGCCACCGACGAGCTGGTGGCCCGCTCGGCCCAGGTCAGCGACCACGACGCGCTGTTCGACCTGGAGCCCGGCCACAGCGCGGCGCAACCCCGGGTGAGACGGCTCAAGAACCCGGATCACGCCCACCCGGCCTTTGCCGAGGTGCCGCGCCACCCCGGCATCCTGGCC
>VERU01000550.1 GCA_018882485.1 Rhodoferax sp.
GCTCTGCACCACACAGACAGGGTTTGAATGGCGTTGCTGGACCGCAGACTCAAGAAGGTTCGATCCGGCTGTCGCAAGCATTTTTCTCCCCTTTGCCCCCTTCTCGACGCACACGCACGCAACATGGCTCAATGGTCGGAAGGTGGTTTGAGCAAGGGCGCCAACTAAGCGGCACCCATGAAGCCAAGGGTCTGCCGCTATGAAAATTGCAGCAGGCCCATTCCGTTTGGGGCGGATGTCACGGCGGATGCGATTCCACTTTTCGCCACGTGACCGGGTTTTGCGCCGTACGGCCGGCTCGACCGCGACGAGGCGCCCATCGCAAGGAGGTGCCAGGATGCCTGGACTGTGTACCCAGGCCGTCCCGACTGCAGACTGGCACCCTGTCGTGGGGTACGGCGTGTCCACCGCATGAATTCAAGGGATGCCGATAAGGCGCGTCCTGATCGCTCCGCGCGTCGATCTGCCCAGAGGCGCTGGCCACTCCTGCACCAACCGGATTTCCAAGCCCAATTGGCCTCCAACCCTTATGGCGTATGGGCTCGCAGCTATCAAAACCGTAGTGCTCGCACCATCCCGCCCGTAGTGCTCGCACCCTCCCGCGCCAGTCACCCCAGGCGTGCCGTCACCCGAAGACCGGGGTGGGCGTTGTCGAACTGCAGCGAGCCGCCGTGGGCCTGCGCCACCAGGCGACAAAGGTACAGGCCCAGGCCCACGCCGCCGGTGTCGCGCCCGCGTGAGGCGTCGGGCCTGAAAAACGGCTGGGCCAGCCGGGCCTGCTGCGCCTCGGGTACGCCCGGGCCGAAGTCCCGCACGGTGAGAACAGCCACCGGCTCTGCCGCCGCGCTGGCGACCGATTCCCACTGCAGTTGCACGGGGGGCGCGCCCTCGGGGTTGTGGCGCAGCGCGTTGGACAGCAGGTTGCGCACCAGCAGGCGCACCCGCGCTGCATCGAGCGGGAGCGCAGGCAGGGCCGGCCCGGTCGCCTGCAGCGACGCATTGGCCCCCAGTTCGGTGACGACCGATGCGACCAGTGCGGGCAGGTCCACGCGCTCGCGTTGCAGGGCCGCATGGCGGGCGGCGAGCCGTTCGCTCTCCAGCAGATCGGTGACCAGATCGCGCATCACGCCCAGGTCGCGCAGCAGGCCGTCTCGTGCGGGGGCCACCTCGGGTGTGTCCGGCAGCAGCTCGGTGTGCAAGCGGGCACGGGTGAGCGGGCTGCGCAATTCGTGGCTGATGGCCAGCAGCAGGGCGCGCTTGGCGTCCAGCATGCCGGCAATGTCGGACGCCATGGTGTTGATGGTTGCGGCCAGTTCGCCCAGTTCATCGGGTCGGTGGGCATGGGGCACGCCGATGGGCTGCGCAAAATCGCCCTGGCCAAACCGCAGCGCGCCGGCGCGGATGTCGTCCAGCGGGCGCAACATGCGCCGCACCCGCAGGTAGGCCAGGCACACCAGCGCCAGCAGCACACCCAGGGTGATCCACCCGATGAAGCGGGGGCGATCGCTCCAGGCCGCAACGCTCAGGCCGAACTCGATGCGATGTCCGTCGGCGGTGGTGCGCTCAAGAATGCGCCGCTCGTCGCCGCGCCAGCGCTCTTCATCCTGCCGGCTCCAGCGACGCGGCTCGCTCTCCCACTGGATGGCGGGCCCGCTGATGCGCACCGACAACGGCAGGCGCTGCACCAGCGCGGCGGCCCGGTCCACGCGGGGCGGCGATCCGATCTCGGAGGCCAGGCGGTCCACGTAATCGGACACCACCGGCCTGGCCACATCGCGCCAGCCGGCGCTCAGGGCGACCTGCATACCGGCCAGAAACACCCCGACCAGGGTGAGGGCCAGCAGGAGAAACAGCGCCACCATGCGCACCCTCAGCGAGTGGGCCAGGGCATGGCGTGCCCGGCGCATCCAGGGTCGGTGGCCGTGCGCCGGTGTCATGGGGTCAGCGGCGGAAGGGCCAGGGTGTAGCCCGCATGGCGCACGGTCTTGATGCAGTCCAGCGGTTCGAGCTTGCGGCGCAGGCGGCTGACCACGATGTCCACCGCGCGGGTGTTCAGTTCGGCCTCGCGCCCTCGCAGGTGGTTGAGGATGTGGTCGCGGGTGTACACCCGGCCCGGCTCGCGGGCCAGCAACAGCAACAGGTCGAATTCGGTGCTGGTGAGATCCACCACCT
>VERU01000551.1 GCA_018882485.1 Rhodoferax sp.
GTCTCGGATGTACCCTGCAGATGCGGTGCGATGGCTGCGAACAGCCGGTTTTTCCAGTAGGCGCGCTCCACACGGCTACCCGCCTCAGCCAGCAGGATCGCCAACTGGGACAATTGACGGGCGTATTTACTGAGTTTGGAACGGGCTGCTGTGTTGAGGGGTTTTCTGCGCATGAGGGCACCATGAAGTGTGTCACCGCATTTTACCCGAACTCGCAAGTTTCCCCGCCCGTCGATCCGGACACCCTCCAGGTCTGGTTGGCGCCATGAAAAAACCCCGGCTGTCAAGGCCGGGGTTGCGGGGTACACAGACTTGTGAGGTGGTTTTCAGCTGGGTGCCTTTTCACCGGGGCGGGTCCATTCGGGTGGTCCCCAGATGTGCTTCAGACGCTGGGCTACCGGGCCGGGGCGCAGGGCATCGGTGAACATATCGCGCCATTCGTGGGTATTGAGCTCCCACAGGTTTTGGGTCTTGGGCTGACGGGGAATACCGTAGTCCACCGGATCTTCTTCCGCTTCGGCTTCGAAGGTACCGAACAAACGATCCCAGATGATCAGCATGCCGCCAAAATTCTTGTCGATGTAGCGGTCATTGCGGCCATGGTGTGCGCGGTGGTGACTCGGTGTGTTCAGCACGGCCTCAAGCCACGGATGCAACTTGCCGACCGACTGGGTATGGATGAAATACTGGTAGCCCAGGTTCACGCCGTAGGCCAGCATGACAGCCCACGGTGCATAGCCCACGATCAGCATCGGTGCCCAGAAAAACTGGTGGAGGTTGACACCGTAGAACATGCTTTGACGCATGGCTGTGGTGGTGTTCATGTTCTCGCCGCTGTGATGCACGACGTGGGCGCACCAGAACCAGCGGATGCGGTGGCTGCCGCGGTGGAACCAGTAGTAGCAGAACTCCAGTCCGAACATCAGCCCCAGAAAGCTGAGCGGGGTCAGCTCGATGGTCTGGATGCGTAGCGCGTACAAGCCGTTGAGCAGGGCGCTGATGAACAGGGCCCACCACACCAGTTCCAGCAGCTGGTAACCGACACCCAGCAACATGTTGACGGCAACGTCCTTGCCCTTGAACACGTTGCCCCGTCCCACGGACTTCATGTGCCGCCACTCGATCAATGTGGCCAGCAGGAACAGCGGTGTCAGGCCCTGCAGGAACACCTGCTTCCAGTCCGGATCCGGACCAAACGCAATGTGGATGAAGGGCAACAATGTGTCGAAAATCTCTTTCATGCGAGCACCTGCGATGCGGATTTCAGATGCTGGTAGTCTCACACGACTGTTCGCGTTTTGACTTGTGAAATCGCGCCATCTCAGGGCGCATCGCAATAGAGGTCAGAAAGGCTCTCCAGCCCCGGTTCCCGCCCGAATAGACGGAAACCGGGAAACGGACAACGGGCGATCCGCTTACAACTTGCGGAATTTCAGGTAGTCACGTGCCGTCTCTTCCGGGCGTTCCAGCATCGGCGAATGGCCCATGTCTTTCATGATGATCTTCTGGGCCTGCGGAATGGCATCGACCAGTTCCTGTGCGCCGTCCACATGCAGCACGCGATCCTTGTCACCCCAGACGACAAGAGCCGGATTGGCATAGCCACTGGCCTTGACACGTTCCGGCATGTCGACCGGTTCCTTGCGGATGATGCCGTAAATCCGGTCGTTCAAGGCCTTGTCGGCCACCGCGCGCTCGGTCATGGCGTCGATCACGAAGCCCGGCATGGGGCTGGGACGCTGCACAAAAATCAGGTCAAGCAGACGCTCGTATTCCTGCCGGTTGGATACCGTCAGCAGGCTCTTGCCGGTTTTCTCGAAATGCTGCAAGGCCTCGGACTGGGTGCCGCCCTTGGTGCCGGCCGGGTTCATCAGCCACACGCTCTGCGTTGCATCGGGATACTTGGCAGCATAGAGGCCGGAAATCCAGCCGCCCATCGAATTACCACCGATGTGGTGCTTGTCGATGCCGAGTGCCTTGGCGAATTCCCGCACCCGCTCGGCCTGTTTCTCCACACTGAAATCATCGTCGGGGCGTTTCTCGGTGGCGCCGAAGCCCGGCAGATCCAGAATCAGGACGCGCATCTTCGGCGTCAGGAATTTGGCGATGCGCGTGAAGTTGTCCTTGTTGCCGCCAAAGCCGTGGACCAGGATCAGCGGCTCACCCTGACC
>VERU01000552.1 GCA_018882485.1 Rhodoferax sp.
CGCCCACGATCAGCCGTGCCGGCACGCCGGTCTCGCGCGCGGCCCGCTCCAGGGCGGCCTGGTGGCTGCGCCAGAACGCGGCGCCGGCCTCGATGCGCGGTTCGTCCAGGAAGCGGGCGCGGTAGGCCGCCCAGTTCTTGGGGGTGCCCACGGCCGGCGGCAGCACCAGTCGGGCCACCGTCGGGCTGTAATGGGCCTGGGCCAGCACGCGCCGCACCCAGGCGGCATCGGCCCCGATGCGCTGGGCGATGTCATCGGCGGCCTGTTGCGCGTCGGTGCGGTTGACGTAGCTGGGTCCGCTGGCCGCCGCAGCGACCGGCTTTTTCTGTGTCCTTTTTTGGCCTGCAAGCGCCGTGGAGCTTGACGAGTCTGCTATCAAAATAACAGCAAACAGCAGCAGAAGCCGCTGAGGCAGGGCGCGCAGTTCGCGGGCCAGTGCCGACAGGCCGGGCCGGCTCGCTTCCGACGGGGCGTAGCGCAGGGCCTCCAGCCGCAGCAGCCAGTCGCGCAGCCGGGTGCGCTGGGCGTCGGGCACCTGCGGCAGGGCATCCGTCAGGTCGGCCAGCTGGCGCGGCGAGCGATTCGGCGGCACCGTCGCACCCCAGGCGCGCAGCCGGTCGGCGGCGGCCTCGAGCAATCGCAGCCAGGGGTCGCGCCGGCGCGCCACCCAGGCGTTCCATCCCAGGCCGACCAGGCTGGCCAGCACGCCTACGGCGATCAGCAGGTAGCTCAGGGTCTGCCAGGTTGGGGCGTCAAAGCCCAGGCCACGCAGCAGGTTCATCTGCCGGTCCTGGGTGTAGTTGAGCACCCACTGGTTCCAGCGGTTGTTGGTGGCCTCCCACAGGCTGCGCAGGGTCACGCGCACGGCCGGGTCGACATTGGCCAAGGCCGCGCCGATGGCCCCCGGTGCGGGCTCGGCCCGGGTCGGCGCCAGCACCCGGGCCGGGGCCACGGCGGTGGTCGGGTCGATCCGGGTCCAGCCGCGTCCGGGCAGCCATACCTCGGCCCAGGCATGGGCGTCGCGCCGGCGCACCACCAGGTAGTCGTCCAGCGGATTGAAATCGCCCCCCTGGTAGCCGGTGACCACCCGGGCCGGCACATCCAGCGCCCGCATCAGGATCACGAAGGCCGAGGCGATGTGTTCGCAGAAGCCGGCCTTGGTGTCGAACCAGAATTCGTCGGCGCTGTGCGTGCCGCTGACGCCGGGTTCCAGTGTGTAGCGGTAGCCGCCCTCGCGCAGGCGTTGCATCACGGCGGCCAGCCGGCGCTCGGGGCCGGCTTCTCGCAGGGCCGGTTCGGCCATCAGGCTGGCGGCCAGCGCCAGGGTGCGGGGATTGAAGCCGGGGGGCAGACTCACATAGTCCTGCAGGCCGGGCATGGCCTGCTGCGGGCCGTGGCGAAAGTCGGTGTAGCTCTCGGCCTGGTAGCGCAGCAGGGTGTTGATGGGGCGGCTGGCCTGCCATTGCAGCTCGCTGGTCAGGCGGCTGCGCAGGTTGGCCGCGCGGGGGCCTTCGGGGCTGGCGTCCAGCAGCAGCAGCCAGTTGCCTCCGTTGCCCGGCTCCAGCGTCACCTCGTAGCGGTGGGGCGTGCCACGTACCTGCAGGTCGGCGGCGGGGCGCATGGGGTCGGGAAACTCCGAGATCAGCGGGCGCCACTCGCGCCCGTCGAAGCTCGACAGCACCGGCCCCCGGAAATACAGGCTGCTCTGGGGCGGTGGCTGTCCCTCGAAGCGCACCCGCATGGCGATGCCGTTGTCCTGGGCCAGCCGCGACAGGCGGCCCACTTCCATGTTTTCAGACAGGCCGGTCTGCCCGGCCAGCGCGTCGTTGGGCAGGCCCCACAGCGGACCCATGCGGGGAAACAGCACAAACAGCACCGCCATGACCGGGGCACCCAGCAGCAGCATGCGCGCGGCCACCTGCAGGGCCTGCCGCAGGGGCGGTCGCCCGGCGGGCAGATGGGCGTTGACCAGGGCCGTGAGCAGTCCCAGCAGTCCCACCAGCATCAGGCCGGCCGTGATCAGCGACTGCGAGAAGAAAAAGGTCGTGAGCATGGTGAAGAAGCACAGGAACAGCACCACGAAGGCGTCGCGCCGCGCCCGCAGCTCCAGCGTCTTGAGGGTCAGCAGCGCCACGATCAGGGTGGCGCCGGGTTCGCGTCCGAGCAG
>VERU01000553.1 GCA_018882485.1 Rhodoferax sp.
CGTCTCGGTCACCAGCAGATCCATCCGCTGATCGTGGGGTTCATAGGGGATGGCCGTGCACACCATGGCATCGAAGGCGCAGGCCAGGCGCAGCGCAGACACCGGCAGGCGCTCAAACAGCCGGTCGTAGAAGCCCGCACCGTAGCCCAGCCGGTTGCCGACCAGATCGAAGCCCACCCCGGGCACCAGCACCAGATCGATGCCGCCGGGCTCGACCTCGGGGCAACGGGCCGGATCGGGCTCGGGTATGCCCCATCGGCCGGGTTGCAGGTCGGACCGCGGCTCGCGCACCTGGCGCAGCTCCAGAATGCGGCCGGTGGCCGGAACCCGGGGCGCCACCAGGCGGCCACCCCGACTCAGCAGCTCCTGCTGCAATTCGTCCAGGTCCAGTTCGGAGCCGAAGGCCTGATAGGCCAGCACGGTCCTCGCGCGGCCCCAGGCCGGCAGTGCGCGCACCTGGCGCACGATCTCCCGGCCAGCCTGCCGGCGCTCGTCGGCCGGCAAGGCGTCACGGCGCGCGATCAGCGCGGCCCGCAACGCCTTCTTGGCCGTCATCCGGTCAGGCCGAGATCACCCGCGCCATTTCCAGGCACTTGTTGGAGTAGCCCCACTCGTTGTCGTACCAGGTCACCACCTTGAGGAAGGTGCTGTCGAGTGCGATGCCGGCGTCGGCATCGAACACGCTGGTGCAGGTTTCACCCCGGAAATCGGTGGCCACCACCTTGTCTTCGGTGTAGCCCAGAATGCCCTTGAGCGCGCCCTGGCTCTGCGCCTTCATTTCAGCGCAGATGTCCTTGTAGTCGGCCGGCCTGTCGAGTTCCACGGTCAGGTCGACCACCGACACATCGCTGGTGGGCACCCGGAACGACATGCCGGTGAGCTTCTTGTTGAGCGCCGGGATCACCACGCCCACCGCCTTGGCCGCTCCGGTGCTGCTGGGGATGATGTTCTCCAGGATGCCGCGGCCGCCGCGCCAGTCCTTGTTGCTGGGGCCGTCCACCGTTTTCTGCGTGGCGGTGGCCGCGTGCACGGTGGTCATGAGGCCGCGCTTGATGCCCCACCGGTTGTTCAGGATCATGGCCACCGGGGCCAGGCAGTTGGTGGTGCAGGAGGCGTTGCTGATGATGGCCTGGCCGGCATAGCTGGCGTGGTTGACGCCGAACACGAACATCGGGGTGTCGTCCTTGCTGGGGGCCGACATGATGACCTTGCGCGCACCGGCGGTCAGGTGCTTCTCGGCCGAGGCCTTGTCCAGGAACAGGCCGGTGGATTCGATCACCACCTCGGCGCCGACCTCGCCCCATTTGAGGTTGGCGGGGTCGCGTTCCTGGGTGAGGCGGATGCGCCGGCCGTTCACGATCAGGCTGCTGCCCTCGACGGAGACCTCGCCCTTGAAACGCCCGTGCACGCTGTCGTACTTGAGCATGTAGGCCAGGTAGTCGGGTTCCAGCAGGTCGTTGATGCCGACCACCTGGATGTCGGGGAAGTTCAGCAGCGCCGAGCGCAGCACGTTGCGGCCGATGCGGCCAAAGCCGTTGATGCCGATCTGGAGAGTCATGGAGTAGCTCCTGGAGTCAAGAAACAGGTTCGGGGTCAGCGCCGGCGCCGCAGGGCCGCCTCGACCGTGTCGGCCACGTTCTGCGGCGTGAACCCAAAATGTTCAAACAGCACCGGCGCCGGCGCCGATTCGCCATAGGTGTCGATGCCGACCACGGCGGCGCAGCCGTACTTCCACCAGCCGGCCGTGGCACCCATTTCGACCGCGATACGGGGCAGGCCATCGGGCAGCACGAGCCGCTGGTAGGCGGGATCCTGCTGGTCGAACGCGGTGGTGCTGGGCATGGAGACCACCCGCACCGCGATGCGGCGGGCCGCCAGCAGTTCCTGGGCCTTGAGCGCCAGGGGCACCTCGGAGCCGGTGGCGATGATGACAGCCTGCGCCTTCTTCTTGAGGCCGACCTCGCTGGGCTCGGACAGCACATAGGCGCCCCGGCTGATGTCGCCGAGGTCGGCCTTGGGCGCGTAACTGATGTTCTGCCGGCTCAGCAGCAGGGCCGTGGGACGTGACCGGGTGCGCAGGGCCACCGACCAGGCCACCGCCGTTTCGGTGGTATCGGCGGGGCGCCAGACTTCCAGGTTGGGGATCAGGCGCAGGCTGGCTG
>VERU01000554.1 GCA_018882485.1 Rhodoferax sp.
ATGATGTTCAGCGTATCGGTACCTGCGCCGCCATCAACTGCATCGCCCACGGTCCAGGTAGTAGCGGTGGTGTCAGCAGCAGTGAAAGTATCGTTGCCAGCGGTGCCAGTGAAGTTATCCGCACCAACAGTGAGCGTGAAAGTCTGACCGACCGTACTTTGCGTGGCGGGGTTGACCGTCTGGTTGCTGGTGTTGGCGGTGTTGGTCGAATAGGTCAGGTTGCTGACCGTGGCGTTGTTGAAGGCCGTGGCGGCGGCGCCAAAGGTGGCATCGCTTTCCAGGGTGGCCAGGATCTTGGATACATTCAGCACAACCTGGCCGCGGGCCGTGGGGTTGGCGGCAAAGGCCTGCGTCAGGGCGTCCAGCAGCACGGTGTACGAGGCTGCGGGGATGGTGGTGGCCGTAACGCCCAGGTTGGTCAGCACGCTGCTGGCCAGGGCGGCGTCGGTGGTGCTGGCAAAGTTGTTGCCCAAGGACAGGGCGTAGGCCGATGCGCCAGCGCTGTTGACTTCAGCGAGTGCGGCGCTGTACACGGCGTTGGAGGCGGCAACGCCAAACAGCGCCTGCTGCATGAAGACGACGGTAGCGGCCGATGATCCGGTAGGGATTTGTGCGGGCATGGTATTCCTTTAAGGATTAGAAAAACAATGAACTGTCACCAAGCTCCCCTGGCTACCTGGGTACCGGCCTGTACGGCAAACACCCATCGCCTCCTGATGGAACTTGGCGCGAGTATAGGGGCAGGCCCCAACCGGCAAAACGTGACGGGCATCACAGCTTGTGGCGTTTGGCGGGGTGCAAGGGGGTTTGTTGCGTGGTTGCAACGGTTTGCCCGCCATTGCGGCATTTACCAGCGCCAGCGCAGCCGGGCGTAGGGGCCCCAGCTCTGCAGGCCGAACAGCGCCAGGCTGGACTGCTGGTCCACCCATTCGGCCCCCAGGCTGGCCTGCCAGCCCCCGCCGGCCGGGCCCGCCGGGCCCAGGCGGCGCTGCAGCTCCAGCCGCAGGGCGGCGCGCTGCAGGGTGCGCACGCGGCCGTTGTCCAGCAGGGGGCTGTAGCCGCGTTCGTCGCGGCTCAGGGCCAGTTCGGCGTCGGCCAGGGCCAGGCCGGCGGGCCAGGGCATGGGGCGCTGGTGGGCGGCGCGCAGGCTCAGTTGCCACTGGTCGCCGCCGGCGCGCAGGGGGTCGGCGGCGCGGTCGCGGCCCAGCCGGGCGGCCAGCAGCCACTGGGGCTGGGCCGGGGCCTCGCAGGCCAGGGCCAGGGCAGCGCCCTGGTAGTAGCCCGACAGCAGGGTGTCGGCCGGGTACAGGCGCTGCTGCAGCTCCAGGCCGGCGCGGCCCTGGCAGCCGGCGGCCAGTGGCCGCTGCAGGCCACCGGCCAGGGCCAGGGTGGTATAGCGGCTGGCGTTGTCGGCGTGGTAGGCGCTGGCGGCCAGGGTCAGGTAGCTGGCGGCCGGGGTGCTGGTGCGTTCGGCCAGCAGGTCCAGCTGCTGGTAGCCGGCCTGGGCCACGGCCGGGCTGCTGCGCTCGCGCAGGGTGGCGGCCAGGTCCCAGCGCACGCCGTCGGGCCAGGCGCGGGCCAGTTGCAGCTGGGCTTCGGCCCGCAGGTCGTTGCCGGCGCGGGCGCGGTAGTCGTCGCTCAGGGGCAGGGGCTGGCTCTGGCCGCCCACGGTCAGGGTCAGGCTGTCGAGCCGGGGGGCGCCCAGCAGGTTGGTGTCGAGCCCGGCGCGCAGGCCCAGGCTGCCGCTGGCCTGCCAGCCGCTGGCGTTGCGGGCCGGGGCCGGGGCAGGCTGGGCCCACAGCGCCAGCTGGCGCTGCAGCACGGGGCGCAGCGGCTCGGGCAGGGCGGGGTCGGCCAGCAGGCTGGCGGCCAGCGCGTGGGCGGACGCGGTGTCGCCCAGGCCGGCCAGGGCCAGGGTGTAGTCGATGCGGGCCTCGGTCTGGTCGGGCTCCAGCATCAGGGCGCGTTCCAGGTGGTCGGCGGCGGCGGCGTACTGCTGCTGGCCCACCAGCAGGTGGCCCAGCAGGGCCAGCCAGGCGGGCTCGCGCTGGCAGCGGGGCAGGCCGTCCTGCAGCAGCTGCAGGGCGGCGGTGGGGCCCAGGCGCTGCAGGGCCTCGGGCGTGGGGGGCTGGCAGGCTGCCTGGGG
>VERU01000555.1 GCA_018882485.1 Rhodoferax sp.
GGCCAGGCCGGCGCGGTGGCGCTCGCCCAGGCCGATCCAGCAGATGCGCGCCGGCAGGCCCTGGAAGGCGATGCGCTCGCCGGCCATGTCGAGCCAGCGGTGCAGGTGGGCGTCCTCGGGGAACAGCTCCTTCATCTTCGCGTCGGTCTTGCGGATGTCTTCCGGATCACCCGACAGGGCCACCCAGCGGAACGGCCCCTTGCCGCGGCAGAAGAGCGGCCGGATGTAGGCCGGCACGAAGCCCGGGAAGGAGAAGGCGTCGGTCACGCCGCGGTCGAAGGCGACCTGCCGGATGTTGTTGCCGTAGTCCACCGTGGGCACGCCCAGGGCCTGGAACTCGAGCATGGCGCGCACATGGGTGGCGCAGCTTTCGGCGGCGGCGTCGCGCAGCGCCGCGTGCTGGCTGGCGTCGGCCCGCGCGGCCTGCCAGGCCTGCGCCGTCCAGCCGGCGGGCAGGTAGCCGTTGACGAGGTCGTGCGCGCTGGTCTGGTCGGTCACGAGGTCGGGCTTCATGCCGCCGGCACGGGCACGCCGCACCAGTTCGGGCAGCACCTCGGCCGCGTTGCCCAGCAGGCCGACGGAGACGGCCCGGCCCTCGGCGGTGTAGCGGGCCATGCGCGAGAGCGCATCGTCGAGGTCGACGGCCTGCTCGTCGAGGTAGCGGCTGCGCAGGCGGAAGTCGATGCGGCTTTGCTGGCATTCGATGTTCAGCGAGCACGCGCCGGCGAAGGTGGCCGCGAGGGGCTGCGCCCCGCCCATGCCGCCCAGCCCGGCCGTAAGGATCCAGCGGCCCTTCAGGCTGCCGCCGAAGTGCTGACGACCGGCCTCGACGAAGGTCTCGTAGGTGCCCTGGACGATGCCCTGGGTGCCGATGTAGATCCAGCTGCCGGCCGTCATCTGGCCGTACATCATGAGGCCGGCGCGGTCCAGCTCGTGGAAATGCTCCCAGGTGGACCACTTGGGCACGAGGTTGGAGTTGGCGATCAGCACCCGGGGCGCCTGGGCGTGGGTGCGGAACACGCCCACCGGCTTGCCCGACTGCACCAGCAGGGTCTCATCGGGTTGCAGCTGGCGCAGGCTGTGCAGGATCGCATCGAAGCAGGGCCAGTTGCGCGCCGCCTTGCCGATGCCGCCGTACACCACCAGCTGGTCGGGGTTTTCTGCCACCTCGGGGTCGAGGTTGTTCTGGATCATGCGGAAGGCCGCCTCGATCTGCCAGTTGGCGCAGCTGAGCTGCCGCCCGCGTGGTGCACGGACCGGCCGCGCCCGGCTGTCGACGAAGGGGCCCTGGGACAAATCGGACATGGAAACCTCCTGCAGGTCGGCTAAGATCAGGGCAGTATAGTTGTCTATACAACTTGTGGATATCGCGTGTAAACCCTGATCGTCCCGGCCCGCCGGGCTCTGCTAAATTGGCCCACCTTGCCCGATCACGCCACCATGATCGCCCCCGCCCCCGTTCCCAGGCTGCAACCCTTGCGCCGACGCTTGTGTTGCTGCGTGAAAGGACTGGGGTGACGGTCGAGCGCGTGTCCCTGCCGGCCTACGAGCAGGTCAAGGCCTTCATCAAGAGCCGTATTCACGAGGGTGACTGGCGGCCTGGCGATCCGGTTCCCAGCGAGGCGGCGCTGCAGCAGCAGTTCGGCCTCAGTCGCATGACGGTGAACCGGGCCCTGCGCGAACTGGTAGTGGAAGGCCTGGTTTCCCGCACCCAGGGTTCGGGCACGGTGGTGGCCGAATTGCACCGGATCTCCAGCACGCTGGCGGTGCGCGACCTGCATGACGAAATCGTGGAGCGGGGCCATCGGCACACCGCCCGCGTGCTGGCTCTGGGCCCGGTCCGGGCGGGTACGGCACTGGCCCGAGAGTTCGATCTGCGGGGCTAAATGGGACGACGAGTCGAATTCGGAAATTGCCCAGTCAATTACATCACGCACCGATGCTTGCAGCCATGCCCCTTTGGTCATGAGCGAGTGCGCACTCGCCAGCGCAAGCAGGCGATCCTCGAGCATCGCTCCGATTGCGCGCGCGCCCTCCATGTCTTCATCCCTGAGGCTTTGCCGGACGATCGAGTGGGCCATCGCCAGGGTGTTGCTCACCCTTCCGTCAAGTTCGTGCAGCAATTTGCCAACGAGGGCCTCACGC
>VERU01000062.1 GCA_018882485.1 Rhodoferax sp.
GTGGTGACCTGCTCCAGCACGCCGGCACGGATACGGCCCAGCACATAGTCGGCGCTCTGGCGCTCGATCACCACGGCATCGATGCCCGCACGGTGCAGCAACTGTCCGAGCAGCAGCCCCGAGGGGCCGGCGCCGATGATGGCGACCTGGGTGCGCATGCCGATCTCCGGTAGAGGGTTTTCAGACGCCCAGGTGCTGCTCCAGCAATTCGGGTTGGGAACGCAAGCGTTCCGAGCTGCCCTCGAACACTACCTGGCCTTTGACCAGGATGATATTGCGGTCGGTGATCTGGGTCACGTGCTTCCAGTTCTTGTCGACGATCACGCTGCTGATGCCGGTTTCCCGGATCAGGCCGCAGATGCGCCAGATCTCGCGCGCGATCAAGGGCGCCAGCCCTTCGGTGGCTTCGTCCAGGATCAGCACATCGGGATTGGTCATGAGCGCCCGGCCAATGGTCAGCATCTGCTGCTCGCCGCCCGACAGTTGCTGACCACCGTGCCCCAGCCGCTCCTGCAGCCGGGGGAAGGTCTCCAGCACCCGCTCATAGGTCCAGTCCCGCTGGCCACGGGTGCCGGCACGGGCCGCCATCTTGAGGTTTTCGACCACGCTGAGGTTGGCGAAAATGCCCCGGCCTTCGGGAACGTAGGCGATGCCCAGGCGGGCGATGTCATAGGGCGCGCCGCCGGTCATGTCCTGGCCCTTGATGGCCACCTGGCCTGAGCGCGGCTTGACCAGACCCATGATGCTCTTGAGCAGGGTGCTCTTGCCCATGCCGTTGCGACCCATCAAGCCGATGGTCTCTCCCTGATCCACCCGGAAATCCAGGTCTCTCAGGATGTGGCTGGACCCGTAATAGGTGTTCAGGCCGCGGGCGTCGATCAGCGCGGTCGTCATGCGTGTTCCTCCCCCAGGTAGGCCGCCTGCACGTCTGCGTTGCCCCGGATCTCATCCGGAGGGCCGCTGGCGATCACCTGGCCATTGACCATCACCGTCAGGTGGTCGGCCAGCGCGAACACCGCATCCATGTCGTGTTCCACCAGCAGCATGGCGTGGTCTTTCTTGAGCCTGAGCAGCAGCTCCACCATGCGCTGCGCCTCGGCCACGCCCATGCCGGCCAGCGGCTCGTCCAGCAGCAGCACCTGCGGCTCGGTGGCCAGTGTCATGGCGATTTCAAGTTGCCGCTGCTCACCGTGGCTGATGGTGCCGGCCACGGCATCGCGGCGTGGCCCCAGGCCTGCCAGGTCGATGGCACGGTTGGCTCGCTCGTTGGTGGCCCGGGCTCGGGCGGTGGACTGCATCCAGCGCACGGGGTTCCAGGGTTGCTGGGCGTCGCGCGACTGGGCGGCCAGCCGCACGTTGTCCCACACCGAGAAGGGCTGGAAGATGTTGGTCTTCTGGTAGCTGCGTCCCAGGCCCTGGCGCGAAATGCGCTCCGGCGTCCAGCCGGTGATGTCGACTCCGCCCAGGGTGACCTGCCCGGCCGTGGGGGGCAGGTCGCCCGAAAGCAGGTTGGTCAGTGTGGACTTGCCGGCGCCGTTGGGCCCGATCACCGCGTGAATGCGGTCGCGCCACAGCGTGAGCGAGACGGCGTTGACCGCCGCCAGACCGCCGAACCGCTTGGTCAGGCCGTTGGCGGTCATCAGGGTTTCATGCATGGTCTTTGCCCCCTTTGTTGCGCTTGAACGGATTGCCCATCCCCAGCAGGCCGCGTGGCGCCAGCAGCACCACCGCCACGATGAACAGGCCCATCCACAGCTGCCAGTGCTTGCCCAGGGCAAAACCGCCGACTTCGGGCAGGTCCTTGACGGCATGCAGCACGGTCTCGAAGGCGAAGGCCCCCACGATGGCGCCGGCGAAATTGCCCATACCGCCGAGGATCACCATCATGATCGCGTGGGCGCTCATGTGAAAACCCATCAACTCGGGGTTGATGTAGCCGGTCTGCACGCCCCACAGGTACCCCGCCAGACCGGCCAGTGCGCCGGCCAGCGTGAAGGCCGACAGCTTGTAGCCAAAGGTGCCGAAACCCAGGGCTCGCATGCGGTGTTCGTTGACCCGGATACCCGCCAGGGCCCGGCCGAAGGGACTCCACAGCAGCCGCCGCAGCAGCACATAGACCAGCACCATGGCGCCCAGAGTGAACAGGTACAGGGTCTTCTTGTTGTCCAGGTCCAGCAGGGCGTAGCCCGCCACCTCGACGGTGGGTCGGAAGTTGACGTACAGGCCATCGGAGCCGCCCAGCCGCTTGTTGTCGAAGAACAGGTAGAACACCATCTGTGCAAACGCCATGGTGACCATGATGAAGTAGATGCCGTGGGTGCGGACTACCAGGAAGCCGATGACCAGCGCCGCCAGCGCCGAGGCCAGCACGGCCACCGGCAGCGTGAGCCACAGCGAAGCCGCTTCCCCCTGGGGCATGACGAAGGCCAGCGCGTAGCCCGCCAGCCCGAAATAGGCGGCGTGCCCCAGCGACACCAGTCCGGTGACACCCTGCAGCAGGTCCAGGCTCATGGCGAAGATCGCCAGCACCATCATGCGGGTGACGACCTGGATGTAGAAGTCGCTGCCCGCAAAGGGGAACAGCAGCAGGGCGGCAAGACCCAGCCAGAGCGCCACACGGGTGCCCCGGGGCAGCATTTCGAGGTTGGAGGTGGCGACGCTCATTGCTTGAACAGACCTTCAGGTTTCCACAACAGGACAGCGGCCATCAGCGCGTACACCAGCATGCCGGACAGGCTGGGCAGCAGCACCTTGCCGAAGGTGTCCACCAGCCCGACCAGCAGCGCTGCGATCAGCGCGCCCCGCACCGAGCCGATGCCCCCGATGACGACCACCACGAAACACATGATCAGGACCTGCGACCCCATGTTGGGGTACACGCTGGAGATGGGCGCGGCCACCATGCCAGCGATCGCAGCCAGACCAACGCCCAGTGCGAACACGATGGCGTGGATCAGCTTGATGTTGATGCCCAGCGCTTCTGCCATGTCACGGTTGAAGGCGCCTGCCCGGATCTTCATGCCCAGCCGGGTGCGCGAGATCAGCAGGTACAGACCCAGCGCCAGCAGCAGGCACAGGCCCGACATGAACAGCCGGTACACCGGGTAGGACAGCGTTTCCGTGAGAGGCAGCGAGGCGCCCAGCAACTCGGGCACCTTGACGCCGTGCACGTCGTCGCCCCACAGCATGGAGCGCAGTTCCTCGAAGATGTAGATCAGACCGAAGGTCAGCAGCACCTGGTCCAGGTGGCTGCGGTGGTAGAAATGCCGGAACAGCAGCCATTCAAGCGCCAGCCCGAAGGCCACGGCCAGCACGGTGCCGGCCAGCAGCGCCAGGGCGAGGTTGCCCAGCAGACCGCTGAGCGAATAGGCCAGGTAGGCCCCCAGCATGTAGAAGCTGCCATGGGCCAGATTGACCACGCCCATGATGCCGAAAATCAGCGTCAGGCCGGCGGCCAGCATGAACAGCAGCAGACCGTACTGCACGCTGTTGAGCAACTGGATCAGGAAGGTTGGAAAGTCCATGTTTCGTCCGCTGGCCGATAAAAAGGGGGTGCGGGACCCCCTCTGGTTGTAGACCGCAAGTGACGGGCTTCAGCCCATCTTGCAGCCTGCTCCGCTGTCGGCCACGGCCTTCATGGCCACGCCGATCACTTTGTTTTCCTTCTTTTCGACGACCCGCAGGTACATGTCCTGGACCGGGTTGTGCGACTTGCTCATGGTCCACTTGCCGCGCGGGCTGTCGATGGTGACCGTCTCCATGGCCTTGTACAGGGCGGGCTTGTTGTTCAGGTCGCCCTTGACCGCGTTGGCTCCGTGCACCAGCAGCAGACCGGTGTCGTACCCTTGCACGGCATACACATCGGGCTGCATCTTGAAGGTCTTGGCATAGGCCAGCCGGAAGGCCTTGTTGCGCGGCGTCTCGATCGAGTCGCCATAGTGCAGGGTGGTCATGATGCCGTCGGCCGCAGGGCCGGTGGCGTCCAGCATGCCTTCGGTCAGGAAGCCGGACCCGTACAGGGGGATCTTCCCCTTCAGGCCCGCTGCAGCGTAGTCGGTGATGAACTTGGCCGCGCCGCCGCCTGCAAAGAAGCAGGCCACGGCATCGGGCTTGAGCGCCGCGATCTCGGTCAGGAGTGCCTGGAATTCCACATTGGGGAAGGGCAGACCCAACTCCTTGACAATGGTGCCGCCTGCAGCGGTGAAGCCTTCCTTGAAGCCTTCAAAGGCCTCGTCACCGGCCGCATACTTCCAGGTGATCCAGACCGCACGCTTGTGGCCCTTGGCCACCATGGCGGCGCCCAGGGCGCGGGTGGGCTGGGAGTTGGAGAACGAGGTGCGGAAGACGTTGGGGGCGCATTGGGCCCGGGTGGCGATGTGCACGCCGGCGTTGGGGATCAGGCTGAGCACCCCCGAGTCCCGTGCCACCTTGTGGATGCCCATCTGCACGCCGGAGTGCACGGTGCCGACGATCACGTCCACCTTGTCACGCTGGACCAGCTTGTTGGCATTTTCGATGCCCTTGGACGGCTCCGATTCGTCGTCGACCTTGAAGTATTCGATGTCGCGGCCGCCCAGCTTGCCGCCTTGTTCATCGATGGCCAGCTTGAAGCCGTTCTCGATGGCCACGCCCAGCTGGGCGAAGGTGCCGGTGTAAGGCAGCATCAGACCCACTCGGATCTTGCCGCTTTGCGCCCGGGCCAGCTCTGGCAGCAACAGCCCCGAAGAAGCGGCGCCGATCAGGGCGGCACTGCGGGACAGGACCAGACGGCGGGATGCGCTGTGTGAATTCATCACGGTTTCCTTTGTAGAGAGTTGAACAACCCGGTCATGGTACCCAGCCCATGGCGGGCTGGGCAGAGTGAATTCCCGGAGTCTGGTCGTTATCTGTCCGTTCAAGTGGTGGGGGAGTCAGGGCGTTAAGAGCTCAAAGGATATGAACTATATTGCATTATTTGGGATGCGTCAATAGCAATATAGTGCTTATTTTCAATCGAGAGTCCCCATGACCGAATCCCCTGATGCATCCGGGCAAACGGGGGGCACCGTTAAAATTCAGGTCAGCCTGGTGAGGACCGCAGCCCTGCGGCCGTCAGGAAGAGGAACCCCATGAAGCGCGTTGATGATTTCCGCCTGAAGCTGGCCGGCCGGGAGCTGGTGCCCATCATGATCGGCGGCATGGGTGTGGACATCTCAACCGCCGAACTGGCGCTGGAGGCCGCTCGACTCGGCGGTATCGGCCACATCTCCGACGCCATGGTGCCCGATGTGTCGGATCGGCGTTTCGACACCAGCTTTGTCAAGGACAAGACGCGGTTCTACAAGCACAACATCGACAACTCCGACAAGTCCATCATCAAGTTCGATCTGGGGGTGCTGGCCGAGGCCACGCGACGCCATGTCGCGGCCACCATGCAGGCCAAGCGCGGCAACGGGCTGATCTTCGTCAATTGCATGGAAAAACTCACCATGAACGCGCCGCGCGAGACGCTGCAGGTGCGCATGGGTTCGGCGCTGGACGCCGGCATCGACGGGATCACGCTCAGTGCTGGCCTGCACCTCGGCTCTTTCGGCTTGATCGCCGACCACCCCCGTTTTCGCGATGCCCAGCTGGGCATCATCGTCTCGTCGGTGCGGGCGCTGCAGCTGTTCCTGCGCAAGAACGCCCGGCTCGACCGCCTGCCGGACTACGTGGTGGTCGAGGGTCCTCTGGCCGGTGGACACCTGGGTTTTGGCATGGACTGGGCCGAGCACGACCTGGCCACCATCGTGACCGAGATCCTGCAGTACCTGCGCGCGGAACGACTCGATATTCCCCTGATCGCGGCGGGTGGCATCTTCACCGGTGGCGACGCCTGTCGGTTTCTGGAACTGGGCGCCGCGGGCGTGCAGGTGGCGACCCGTTTCACGGTGACCCGCGAATGCGGACTCCCTGAGGACGTCAAGCAGGAGTACTTCCGCGCGTCCGAGGACGACATCGAAGTCAACACCATCTCGCCCACCGGCTACCCGATGCGCATGCTCAAGAGCACGCCGGCCATCGGATCGGGCATACGGCCCAACTGCGAGGCTTACGGTTATCTGCTCGATGGTGCCGGCAGCTGCGCCTACATCACCGCGTACAACCGGGAACTGGCGCTGCATCCGGATGCGCGCACGCTGTCGGTCCGCGACAAGACCTGTCTGTGCACCCACATGCGCAACTTCAACTGCTGGACCTGCGGGCACATGACCTACCGGCTCAAGGACACCTCCCGGCTGGGTGCCGACGGCCGCTACGCCCTGCTCAGCGCCGAACACGTGTTCCGCGATTACCAGTTCAGCACCGGCTCCCAGATTGCCTTGCCGGACACGGAAGCGGCCGACAGCCTGGCGGGCTGAGCCCACCCGTGCAGGCGCCGGGCTCCGGCCCGGTGCCCGGCCCCCGCCCCCCGCCCCGTAGAACCTCAGTCGATCGCCAGGCGCTGCGACCCGGTGGCCGTTTCCTTGGGCAGCGTCAGCGACAGAATGCCGTGGTCGTATTTGGCCCGGGCCTTCGACTGATCGATGGCCACCGGCAGCGCAAAGCTGCGGGTCACCGCGCCGTAGTAGCGCTCACTGCGCAGGGCCTTCTCGTCCGTGGCCTGCTGATCGTGTTGCTTCACCTCGGCGCGTAGCGTGACCACGTTGCCATCAATGGTGACATGGATGTCTTCCTTGCGCACGCCCGGAATTTCGGCCTGCACCGAATAGCTGCCGGGTGACTCCTTCACGTCGATGCGGATCTGGCTCGGCGAGGGCAGTGCGTCGCCATGCAGCGGCTTGACGAAAAATCCTGGTGCGACATCCTTGAAGAAGTCGTCGAACAGGCTGCCACGGGTGATCAGTGAATTCATGGAAATACCTCCGGGTGGTTGTACAAGGTCATGGCCTTTGCCATACCGAAAATATGCGGTGACGGGCCGGGTTTCTCAAGCCCGGGTCACACGCGGTTTGACCGTGGTCAAACCCACGGAGCAACTGGCGGATCAGATGCCCTTGGGCGTGAGCAGCGAACGGCCGCGGTCGCGCACTTCCAGCTCCACCACCCGCGGCTGGCTGCCGCGCAGCACCGTCAGTTTGATGCGCCCGGACTCCAGCGGTGTGGCCCAAAGCCTTTGGTAGAAGTCGGCCAGCGAGGCCGGCCGGGTGCCGGCCAGCGCCAGCACCCAGTCCCCGGGCTGCAGCCCGCCCTTGTCGGCCGGGCTGTCGGGCGTGATGCGCGTGAGCTGGATGCGGCCGTTGCGTTCAACGGCATTGACGCCCAGCCAGGCGCGCCGGCTTTGGGCCGAGCTGCCGGTGGCCAGCATTTCGGCGAGGATGGGGGGCAGTAGCGCGGACGGCACGAACAGGTTGCCCGGCAGCCGGTTCGGGTCGTTGTCCGGGAGGATGTCGGGCATGTACAGGCTGCCGATGCCGACCAGCTCCCCTTCGAGGTTGAACAGGCCGGCGCCCGAATGGTTACCGAAGGGCGGGCTGGTGTACAGCGCCTCCTGCAGGTGGTATTCCCAGTAACCGGTAAAGGGCCGAACATCGACCAGTCGGGCTGGCGTCACGGTGCCCGCCGTCTCGCCTCTCACCACCAGGTGCGGTTGGCCCCGATCCGTTGGCCGGGTTGCCGCTACCGCGACGGGCTGCACGGTGCGCAAGGGGATCAGCGGACGCACCAGCCCCAGCCCCGAGGCCTGGTCGTAAGCCACCGAGCGGGCCGGAAACGTGCGCCCGTCCCGGGTGCGGATCTCGATGCGCTCCGCCTCCAGGATGAGGTAGCCGATGGTCAGGATCAGGTCGTCCGGTCCGATCACCACCCCGCTGCCCATGCGCAGCCGGCCCAGCGTGCTGGACGAAGACGATTCGTCGATGGCCTGTGCCGTGATCTGCACCACCGCATCCTGGGCGCGTTGCAGGCGCTCCACCGCCGCCTTGTCTGCCGGCTGGGCGGCCGCCAGGCCGCCGGCAAGCAGCAGCCATCCCATCAGGCACAGACGAATCGGGTGCGGCAGGCGCATGGCGGGTTCCTGGTGGGGTTCGGGCTCGGTGGGACTGGGCCACACCTCTGGGCATGGGCGGTCGGGTGCATTGTGCGCGCCCATGCTACGGCCCGTAGGCTCCGCTGTCAAAGTCCCTGGTAACAGCCGGCGGCCCGGCCTTGCTGTGCCGCAAATCGCTGCCCCGGCGCCGCGCTGCGGGATACTGCAGGCATGACAGACCCCAACCCCGTCGGCCCATCCGGTCCAGGGCTCAGCCAGCAGGAGGCGGCGCAGCGCCTGCTGCGTCATGGCCCCAATGCGCTGACCGATCGCGAGCACCAGGGGCTGTGGAGCACCCTGCGTGGCATCGCCACCGAGCCCATGTTTCTGCTGCTGTTGCTGGCGGCCGGTGTCTACCTGGTGCTGGGCGACCTGGGCGAGGGCCTGCTGCTGGCATTCTTCGCGCTGGTCACGGTGGGGCTGGTGATCGCCCAGGAGCGCCGCAGCCAGCATGCGCTGGACGCCTTGCGCGATCTGGCAGCGCCGCAGGTCCGGGCGCTGCGTGACGGGCGCATCGTGCGGATTCCGGCCCGCGATCTGGTCCCGGGCGACTTCTTCCTGGTGGCCGAAGGCGAACGGGTTGCGGCCGACGGTCTGCTGCGTTCGGGCACAGGGGTATCGGCGGACGAATCCCTGCTCACGGGTGAATCGGTGCCCGTGCATAAGCTGGCCTCCAACACGCTGCAGCAGTTGCCCGAACAGGCCGGTGGTGACGGCAGCGCCGCCGTCTTCGCCGGCACCCTGGTGGTGTCGGGCCACGGTCAGGCCGAGGTGCTGGCCACCGGCCGGCACACCCAGGTGGGGCGCATCGGGGCCTCGCTGGCGCGCATCGATAGCGCCCCCACGCCCTTGCAGCAGCAACTGGGCCAGCTGGTGAGGCTGTTTGGTCTGGTGGCGGGGCTGGCCAGCGCGATGCTGCTGCTTGTGTACGGTCTGACCCGGGGCGACTGGATGCAGGGCCTGCTGTCGGCCGTGGCGCTGGGCATGGCCATGCTGCCTGAAGAATTTCCCATGGTGCTGACCGTGTTCCTGGCCCTGGGTGCCTGGCGGCTGGCCCGCGAGCAGGTGCTGGCCCGGCGACCTGCAGCCATCGAGGCCCTGGGATCGGCCACCGTGCTGTGCGTGGACAAGACCGGCACCCTGACGGAAAACCGCATGCAGCTGCGTCGGCTGGCCACGGCCACCGACGACGTTCGGCTCGAACCCGGCCAGACCCTGCCCGAGGCGGTGCACCCGCTGCTCGAATTCGGGCTGCTGGCCTCGCGGCGGG
>VERU01000556.1 GCA_018882485.1 Rhodoferax sp.
GACGATGGCCAGACATGCCATCACCGCGGACTGCTTCTGGTCGGCCGGGTACTTGGCAACCTCGCGTGCGAAACGCGCCAGGGTCGCCTCGGAAAAGGCGTCTGCACTCATCGGTCTATCTCTCCAAAGACGATGTCCATGGTGCCGATGACGGCCACCGCATCGGCAATCATGTGCCCGCCGGCCATTTCATTGAGGGCAGCCAGGTGGACGTACCCTGGCGGGCGGATCTTGAGCCGGTAGGGCTTGTTGGCGCCGTCACTGATCAGGTAGATCCCGAATTCGCCCTTGGGATGCTCCACCGCAGCGTAGGCCTCCCCTTCCGGGACTCGGAAACCCTCGGTGAAGAGCTTGAAATGGTGAATCAGCTCTTCCATGTTGGCCTTCATCGACTCGCGCGATGGCGGGGCCACCTTGTGGTTGTCGGTGATGACCGGCCCCGGGTGGGCGCGCAGCCAGTCCACGCACTGCTTGATGATGCGGTTGGACTGCTTCATCTCTTCCATGCGCACCAGGTAGCGGTCGTAGCAGTCTCCCGTTCGACCTACTGGGATATCGAAATCGAGCCGGTCGTAGGCATCGTAGGGCTGCTTCTTGCGCAGGTCCCAGGCGATGCCGGAGCCACGCAGCATGGGCCCGGTAAACCCCATGTTGAGCGCACGCTCGGGGGTCACCACGCCGATGCCGACGGTCCGCTGCTTCCAAATCCGGTTTTCCGTCAGCAGGGTGTGGTACTCGCCCAGGTAAACAGGAAAACGCTGGGTGAAATCGTCGATGAAATCCAACAGGGACCCCTGCCGGTTGCGATTCAGTTCGGCCACCCCACGGGCGTTGCGGACCTTGCTGGCCTGGTACTGGGGCATCGAGTCAGGCAAATCCCGGTACACCCCGCCCGGACGAAAGTAGGCCGCGTGCATGCGGGCCCCACTGACCGCCTCGTACATATCGAACAGGTCTTCCCGTTCGCGAAATGTGTAGATCAGGATGGTGGAGCTGCCGCAGTCGTTGCCGTGTGAGCCCAGCCACATCAGGTGGTTGAGCAGGCGCGTGATTTCCGAGTACATGACCCGGATGTACTGGGCGCGCAAGGGCACGTCGATGCCCAGCAGCTTTTCAAGCGCCAGGCAGTACGCGTGCTCATTGCACATCATGGACACGTAGTCCAGGCGGTCCATGTACGGCAAAGACTGGATGAAGGTCTTGGACTCCGCCAGCTTCTCGGTCGCCCGGTGCAGCAGGCCGATGTGCGGGTCGGCCCGCTGGATCACTTCGCCATCCAGTTCCAACACCAGCCGCAGCACGCCGTGGGCAGCGGGATGTTGCGGTCCGAAATTGAGGGTGTAATTCTTGATGTCAGCCATGTGGCGTCCGTTCAGTGCAACCCGGCGTAGTGGTCCTCGCGAATGATGCGGGGCGTGATTTCACGGGGTTCAATGGTGACCGGCTGGTACACCACCCGCCGGTTTTCCGCGTCGTACCGCATTTCGACATGCCCGCTGAGCGGAAAATCCTTGCGGAAGGGGTGACCGATGAATCCGTAATCTGTGAGGATGCGACGCAGGTCGGCATGGCCCTCGAACACGATACCGTACAGGTCGAACGCTTCCCGCTCGAACCAGTTGGCCGAATTCCAGAGGTCTGTGACACTAGGGAGCACCGGCATGTCATCGTCAGGGGCCGAGACCTTGAGACGCAGGCGCTGGTTCAAACTGACCGACAGGAGATGGATCACGACGCCAAAGCGGGACTCGTGAACCCGGCTGCCCCCGTACTCCGAGTAATCGACACCGCACAGATCGATCAGCTGCTCAAACTGACAGCCGGGTGCGTCCTTGAGCAGGCGGGCCACTGCCAGGAGCTGATGGGCATCGACCTCCAGCGTCAACTCGCCCAGGGTGACCGACAGGGACCGAACCCGGTCGCCCAGGGCAGCCGCGATGGTGTCGCGCAGGGTCTGAGGAGCAATGGCAAAGGAACTCATGGACGCCCCTCAGACGCGCGCGATGGTTTGCGTGCGGCGGATCTTCTGCTGCAGCTGGATGATGCCGTAGAGCAGGGCCTCCGCCGTCGGCGGGCAGCCCGGAACATAAACATCGACCGGCACGATGCGATCGCAGCCTCGCACGACCGAATAG
>VERU01000557.1 GCA_018882485.1 Rhodoferax sp.
GGCCTGCCCCTATGCGGGCCGCTGCCCCCGGGTCCAGCCGGTCTGCGGGCAACGCCCGGCATTGCGGGCGCTGAGCCCCGACCACCAGGTCGCCTGCCACCTGGCCGGGGCCGCCTGAGCCGCCCACCCGGCCCTGTGGTGGTATGGTTCGGTTTGCGCAGCCCTGCTGTCCCACCCCAACCCATGACGGAGAAAGCACCATGATCCAACGCCGTGAACTCATCGCTTCGGCCGCATCCGGCGCCGCCCTGGCGACCCTGCCCCTGTCCGCCCACGCCCAGTCGGGCAAGGACGCCGTGGTGCTGGCCATGACGCTGGAGCCGCCCGGCCTGGACCCGACCGCCGGGGCCGCCTCGGCCATTGCCGAAATCGTGCAGTACAACATCTTCGAGACGCTCACCAAGATCAACAGCGATGGCACGGTCTCGCCGCTGCTGGCCGAAAGCTGGGAGGTCTCGCCCGACCTCAAGACCTACACCTTCCGCCTGCGCAAGGGTGTCAAGTTCCAGAACGGCGAGCCCTTCAACGCGGCGGCGGTGAAGTTCTCGTTCGAACGCGCCGGCGGGGAAAAAAGCACCAACAAGGACAAGCGCACCTTTGCCACCATGGACCGGGTGGCCGTGATCGACGACCACACGGTGGTGATCCTCAACCGGCAGCTCGACCCCGACTTCCTGTTCCTGATGGGCCAGGCCACGGCCATCATCGTCGAGCCCAAGAGCGCCGACACCAACGCCACCAAACCGGTAGGCACCGGCCCCTACCAGCTCTCGGCCTGGAACAAGGGCTCCTCGGTCACCCTCTCCAGGTGGGATGGCTACCGCAACGCCGCGGCGGTCAAGATCAAGCGCGCCACCTTCCGCTTCATCAGCGACCCGGCAGCCCAGGTGGCCGCACTGCTGGCCGGTGACGTGGACGCCTTCCCCCGCGTGACCGCCCGGGGCGTGCCGCAGTTCAAGGGCAACGCCAAGTACCAGGTGCTGATCAACGGCTCGCGGGCCAAGACCATCCTGGCCATCAACAACAAGAAGAAGCCGCTGGACGATGTACGGGTGCGCCGCGCGATCTGCGCAGCCATCGACCGCAAGGCGGTGATCGAGGGCGCTGCCGACGGTTACGGCGCCCCCATCGGCAGCCACTACGTGCCCGGCGCCTTCGGCTACGTGGACACCACCGGGGTGAACCCCTACAACCCGGACAAGGCCCGGGCCCTGCTGGCCGAGGCCGGTGTCAAGAACCTGAGCCTGAGCCTGGTGCTGCCGCCGGTGCCCTACGCGCGCCAGGGGGGCGAGGTCATCATCTCTCAGCTGGCCAAGGTCGGCATCACCGCCAAGACCGAGAACGTGGAATGGGCGCAGTGGCTCAGCGGCGTGTACGGCAACAAGAACTACGACCTCACCATCATCTCCCATGTGGAGCCCTTCGACCTGGGCAATTTCGCCAAGGCCGGCTACTACTGGGGCTACGAGTCGGCCAGGTTCAACGAGCTGTTCGACAAGATCCAGAACGCGCCGCGCGCCGCCGACCGGGCCAAACTGCTGGGCGATGCCCAGCGCATGCTGGCCAATGAGGCGGTGCACGCCTTCCTGTACCAGCCGCAGTGGGTCACCATCGCGCGCGCCGGCCTCAAGGGCCTGTGGAAGGACATGCCGGTCTTCGTCAACGACATCTCGGCCCTGTCGTGGGGTTGACGGCCGGCACCCGGTCCGATCGGACATGAGCAGTCTGCCATTGCACGACTGGGGCGCGCAGGCGCTGCTGCAGGCCTATCACGACGGGTCGGTGTCCCCGGTGGAGGTGACCCGCTCGGTGCTGGCCCACATCGAGCGCTGGGAGCCGCACCTGTGCGCCAGCTACCTGCTGCGGCCCGATCTGGCGCTGCAGCAGGCCCGCGAGAGCGAGGCGCGCTGGCGGCGCGGCGCGCCAGCCGGCGTGCTCGATGGCATTCCGGTCACCATCAAGGACAACATCGCCACCGCCGGCGACCCGGTGCCGCTGGGCTCGCGCTGCACCGACCACACGCCCGCCCCCGCTGATGCGCCACCCTCGGCTCGCCTGCGCGAAAGCGGGGCGGTGCTGGTGTGCAAGACCACCATGCCCGACTACGGCATGCTGTCCTCGGGCCTGTCCAC
>VERU01000063.1 GCA_018882485.1 Rhodoferax sp.
ACATGGCCCTGGGCCGCGGTGATGCGGTGCGTGCCGGCCACGGGCAGACAGCCCTGGGTGACCCGCGACAGCAGACCGATCTGCGGACCGAAAGCCACGCCGCTGAGCCCGCCTTCAAAAACCCCGCCAGCCGGGCCCTGACCCGGCTGCGAGCCATTGGCACCCAGGGCAAACTGGGGTGCGGTGAGGCGGCTGGAAGCCAGCCCGCCGAACAGGTAGCCGGTGGCGGTGCGCTGCGCCAGTTCGCGCACCAGGTCGGCCAGCTCCGGGCTGTTGCCATCGGCATGCACCAGGGCGGCCTGCGCCCCGAACGCCTGCGGCAGCGGCGCCACGCCGGAAAACACCCGGTAGTGCTGGGGCGGCAGACGGCACAGCATCAGCGCCAGCGCCGGCTCGTCGAAATACTCGACGTTGTTCGACGCGATCCCCAGGCCCACCGTGCCCGCCCAGTCGCTGACAAACGGCAGTTCCGAAGACAGGTGGGCCAGCAGCGCCCGGGCGTGGGGCGCGAAATGATCGGTGATGTAGAGCAGGGCCAGCCGCGGCGGATCGGCGCCCGGCTGGCCCTGCAGCTGGGCGCGCACCTGCGCCAGCACCATGGCGGCCGCCACCGGCCACTGAGGGTGGGTGGCATGACCGTAGGGAAACGGCGGCATGCGGGGAGGGTGTGCGCCCGGCAAGCGATGGGCTCAGGCGCTTCGGGGCCGCTTTCTTTGGGTGCCTTTTTGGGCTTCAGCCCTTGTCCCGCTTGACTTTGTTGCTCTTTTTTTAGAAGCAGGCGACAGACTCTTGACCGCCTCGCCGGCGGCCTGCATCACCCGCTCGGGGGCGGCGCTGCGGGCCACATCCTTCATGGCGGTGGTGGCGATCTGCTGAAACTGCTGCGTCAGCGACGACCACAGCTGCATGGGATCGACCAGACCGGTCGCGGAGGCCTCGGCGGCTGGGGTCGCCTTGCGGGACCGCGCCGCCGGCTTGCTGGCTGCAGCGGTCGGGGGGGCGGGTTGGGCGGCGGGCGGTTCGGCCGCCCGGGCCGCGGCGGGCGCCGGCGTCTGCGGCATCGCAGCGGCCAGGCTGTCGGCCGCCTTGAGCTTGAGGGCGTTGGCCACGTCGCCGAGGTTGAAGTTCATGCCCTTGAGGGTGACCAGCGTCATCTTCTGCACCTCCAGGGCCTGGATGGTGGCACCCAGCGCCTTGGAGTTCTGATCCAGCCAGAAGTGCACCGCCTTGAGCTCGCCGATGCGCTTTTCCAGTTCTTCCACATTGAGCGTGGGTGCGATCCAGTTGGCCAGGTTGGGCATCTGCGGGATGCCCTGACCCGCCCCCTTGGCCAGGTTCTGCAGGAAATCGAAACCGGGGACAAACTTGCCGAACCCGCTGCTCAGTGCGTCGCTCATGTGCTGCTCCTTGGTGTACGGGTGGCCCCGCGTCGCCTAGCTTAACCCATGGGCCTGCCGTGCCAAAGTGAAATCGCAAACCCTCGCTCCCGGGTGGCGCGGGCCGGCTGCACTATCATCGGTTCGACCCGCCCACCGCCAGCCGCAAAGCCGCTGCTGTCTGCCGTGGCCAGCCGGCTGCAAACCGCATCGCACCGCATCGAACCGCATCACCGACCCCATCCATGAATGCCATTGACTCTTCCGCACCACCCCAACGCATCCTGATCGCGGGCGCCGGCCAGGCCGCGCTGCAGACGGCCGAAGCCCTGCGCGCCGCCGGCCACACCGGCGAAATCCATCTGTACGGCGACGAAGCCCACGCACCCTACCACCGCCCGCCGCTCTCCAAGGCCTGGCTGGCCGGCGAGATGGAGGCCGCGCAGTTGACGATGCGCTCGGCAGAACAGTTCGAGCGCAAGTCCATCGTGCTGCACACCCGCGCACGGGTCAGCGCCATCGACCGGGCAGCGCGCCAGCTGCAGCTGGCCGACGGCCGGCGGGTGGCCTACGACGCGCTGGTGCTGGCCACCGGCGCCACGCCCCGCAACCTGCCGCTGCCCGGCGCCGCGCTGCCGGGTGTGCTGACCCTGCGCTCGCGCGACGACGCCGATGCACTGGCCCAGGGATTGGCCGACTGCGCGGCGAGCGCCCGCCCGCTGGTGATCATCGGCGGCGGCTTCATCGGGCTGGAAATCGCCGCCACGGCGCGCAGGAAGGGGGTGGCCGTCTGCGTGGTGGAGGCCGCCCCGCGCCTGCTGGGGCGGGTGCTGACGCCGCTGCTGTCCGACTGGTACGCGCAACTGCATCGCAGTCATGGGGTCGAGCTGCTGCTGGGCGCCCAGGTGCAGGGCATCGAAGCCGGCCCCGATGGGGCAGCAGCGGCCGTCCGGCTGGCAGACCGGCTGCTGCCGGCCGGTCGGGTCGTGGTGGGCATCGGGGTGAGCGCCAACGACGCTCTGGCGCGCGAGGCCGGGCTGGACTGCGATCGGGGCATCGTGGTCGATGCCTGCGGCCGTACGGCCGATCCGGCCATCTTCGCCGCTGGCGACTGCACCGCGCGGCGGCTGGCCAACGGCAGCCTGCTGCGTCTGGAGTCGGTCCAGAACGCCACCGAGCAGGGCAAGAGCGCAGCCGCCGCCATCCTGGGTCAGGAGCGGCCCTTCAGTGCCACGCCCTGGTTCTGGAGCGACCAGTACGACCGCAAGCTGCAGATGGCGGGCCTGTCCGCGGGCGCCAGCCAGTCCGTGCTGCGCGGCAGCCTGGATGCCGGCAGCTTCAACCTCTACCACTTCCAGGGCGACCGCCTGCTGGCGGTCGACAGCGTCAACGCCTCGCGCGACCACCTGCTGGCCCGCAAACTGCTCGACGCGGGCGTCTCCCCCACGCCCGGGCAAGCGGCCGACGCCGGCTTCGACCTCAACCGCCTGCTGCTGCCTGCCGGCTGAGCGCCGGCCTCAGCCGGCAACGCCCGTTGCGGGCGCCACGAATTCGGGCAACAACCCGGGCAGCGCCCGCCGGCCGGCCCGTACGGCCTCTGCGGGCGCACTGGCGTAGGGCCACAGCATCCGGGACGATACCGGGCCCCAGGCGCCGCAGCCGCTCCCGGGCCACCCGCGCATTGGTATGGCTCACTCCGATCGGGTAGGGCAGACCGGGATGGGGCTCGACCGGGAAAACCCTGTGCCAGACGCCACAGGCCCTGTTCCATAATCATCCGAACATGTCAGACATCTGAACTCTCCCGCGTCCCCCATGTCGGCGGATCCGCCCATCACCGTGAAAACCTCCCCCCGCGTGCCCGCCTACAAGCTGGCCGCCACCGAGGTCAAGCGCTACATCGAGACCCACCAGCTCAAGGGGGGCGATGCGCTCCCCTCCGAAGCCCTGCTGTGCCAGGAGTTGGGCATGTCGCGCGCCTCGCTGCGCGAGGGGCTCAAGGCGCTGGAATCGCTGGGCATCATCCGCACCCGCCATGGCGAGGGCGTGTTCGTGGCGCATTTCTCGTTCGATCCCATCCTGCACAACCTCCCTTATTCGATTGCCGCCCAGGGCTCCAGCCTGCGCGACCTGCTGGCGGTGCGCACCGCGCTGGAAGTGGGCATGGTCGGGCAGATCGTGGGTCGCATCCGGGCGCAGGACATCGAAACGCTGCGCCACCTGGCGCTGGAGATGCTGGCGCTCAGCGAACGGGGCGAAAGCTATGCCCAGCAGGACCGGGCCTTCCACGCGGCGCTGTTCGCCTGTCTGGACAACGCCTTCCTGCTGAGCCTGGTCGATCTGTTCTGGCAGGTGTTCAATCGCCTGTCGGACCGGCTGCCCATACCCGACCGGGCGGCGCAGCAGGCCACCGCGCGCGACCACCTGCAGGTCGTGGAGATGCTGGAAACAGGCAACGTGGCGGCACTGGAGCAGGCCCATCGCCAGCACTTCCACGAAATTTCGAAGCGGCTCGAAGCCGTCGATGCATCCGGATCCCTCGGCCTCCCGGGCCGGGCTGCCTCCCCTGTGCCACTGAACCCCTGATACCTTTTTACCAAGGAGACCCTGATGAAACTCTGGAAACCGCTCGCTGCCGCCTTGGGCCTGTGCCTGTCGGTCACGGCCTACGCACAAAACCTGACGCTGAGCTTCGGCACCCAGCTGCCGGAAACCCATGTGGTCTACAAAGGCATCCTGGAAGTCAAGCGCAAGCTGGAGGAGTCCTCCAAGGGCAGCATGACCCTCAAGATCTTCCCGGGTGCCCAGCTGGGAGACTTCAAGGCCATGGTGGGGCAGACCCAGGCGGGTGACCTCGACATCGTGATGACCGGCTACCCCGACATGAGCTACATCATCCCGGAGCTCAAGCTGATCGGTGCGCCCTACGTGATCTCGAGCTACGAGCACCTGCGCGCGGTGGTGAAGAGCCCCTACGGCCAGCGCATGGATGCCAAGTTCCGTGAAAAAGGCGTGAACCTGTTCGACGTCTGGTACGAGGGAACCCGGCACACCACGGCCAACAAGCCGATCAACTCCATGGCCGACCTCAAGGGCCTGAAGATGCGCACGCCCAACGTGCCGTTCCTGATTGCCTACGCCCAGGCCGTGGGGGCGACCCCTGCGCCGGTGGCCTTCGCCGAGCTGTACCTGGCGCTGCAGACCAAGCAGGTGGACGCCCAGGAAAACCCCCTGCCCACCATCGACGCGGTCAAGATCTACGAGGTGCAGAAACACATCGCACTGACCGGGCACTTCATCGCCAGCTCGGCCATCCTGGTGGGTGAAAAAGCGCTCAAGAAGCTCAACCCCACCCAGAAGCAGTGGCTGGATGAGGCGATCCAGGCCGGCGGCAAAGTGGCCACGGCAGGCGTGATGAAGAGCGAGGCCGACCTGATCGCCGGCTTCAAGGCCAAGGGTCTGACCGTCAGCACGGTGGACACGGCCCCCTTCCGCAGCGCGATGAAGTCCTACTACGACACGCTGGACGCGGAATTCGGCGCGGGCGAGATCGGCCGGATCATGGCGGTCAAGTAAGCGAACGACGGCATGACACCCAGTCCCTGCTCCCCCGAAGGCCGTGCCAGCGCCGCGCTGCTGTGCCTGATGATGCTGCTCATCCTGTTCCAGATCGCCAGCCGCCTGGGATTCATGCCCGGGCAGATCTGGACCGAGGAACTGATCCGGTGGGTCTGGGTCTGGATGGCCCTGCTGGCCGTGGGCGAAGCCGAACGCACCCATCAGCACCTGCGCATGGAGATGCTGCCGGAGTTGTGGCGTGCCCCGCTGCGGCGGACGGTCTACCGCCTGATCGACGCCGGCACGGCGCTGCTGGCCCTCTACATGGTGTGGCTGGGCACCAAGGGGGTGATCCGCACCTG
Organism: Rhodoferax sp.; assembly: GCA_018882485.1. Lineage (GTDB taxonomy): Bacteria > Pseudomonadota > Gammaproteobacteria > Burkholderiales > Burkholderiaceae_C > Rhodoferax. The sequence goes on from VERU01000063.1 coordinate 5,297, forward strand.
GCACGATGAATCGGTCACGCTGTTCATGTCCGATGCGGTGCTGTATGCAGCGCTGCCGGTCGGCGCACTGATCTGGGCGGTGCGCCTGCTGCTGCGCGTCACCGGACGGGCCGAGGCACCGGGCACGGAGGCCGCATGACCTTCCTGATCTTCATCACCGTCTGGATGGTGCTGATCTTCGTCGGCATCCCGATCGCGGTGTCCATGATCGCGGTGTCCGTGGGCTACTTCCTGTACACGGGCATCGGCATCAATTTCGCGGTGCAGCGCATCGTCGACGGCCTCAACAGCTTCCCGATCATCGCGGTGCCGCTGTTCATCCTGGCGGCCAACATCTTCAACTCCTCCAGCATCACACGCAACCTGTTCGGCTTTGCCACCCATCTGGTGGGGCACATCCGGGGTGGGCTCGGGCACGTCAATATCCTGGCCAGCCTGTTCTTTTCAGGTATGTCGGGCTCGGCCGTCGCCGATGCCGGGGGTCTGGGCAAGATCGAGGCCGAGGCCATGCAGAAGGCGGGCTACCCGCACGATCTGGCGGCCGCGCTGACCGCCGTGTCCTCCATCCTGGGTCCGCTGGTTCCGCCCAGCATCCCCATGGTGGTCTACGGCGTGGTTTCGGGCGCCTCCATCGGCGGTCTGTTTCTGGGCGGCATCATTCCAGGGGTGCTGTGCACGCTGGCGATGATGGTCATGCTCTACATCGTGGCCGGCCGACGCCAGCTGCCGGTGCACCCCCGCGCCAGCTGGAACGAGATTGGCCACTCCTTCCTGCGGTCCTTTCCCGCCCTCATGACGCCGGTGGTCATCATCGGCGGCATCTTCAGTGGCATCTTTTCACCCACAGAGGCCGCAGCGGTGACGGCCCTGTACGCCATCTTCATCGATCTGGTCTTTTACAAGGAGCTGACCTGGGGCAAGCTGTGGCAAGCCATCTACGAGACGGCGGTGATGTCGTCCACCATCGCCCTGATCATCGGCGGCGTCTCCATGATGGGCGTGGTGATGGCCCGTGAGAAAGCCCCCGAGCAGATCGCATCGCTGCTGATGTCGGTGGCCAGCACACCGACCGGCTTCGTGTTCGCCGTGTGCGCGCTGCTGCTGATCCTGGGCTGCTTCATCGAAGTACTGGCACTGCTGCTGGTGCTGGTGCCCTCGTTCATCCCGCTGACCCTTGCACTGAACATCGACCCGGTGTATTTCGGGGTCGTGATCATCTTCACCCTGATGATCGGCACGCTCACCCCGCCGATGGGCATGATCCTGTTCGTGGTCTCCAAGAGCCATGGGGTGCCGATGCACCGGCTCATCCCGGCCACCATGCCCTGGCTCATTCCCCTGCTGGTGGTGCTGGTGGCCATGATCCTCTACCCGCCCATCGTCACCGCCCTGCCCCGGCTGTTCATGTCCTGACCTCCCGCCCGGAAAACCGGACGGGGCACCGTTTGCCTCGACCAAGGAAATCCATGACCCTATCCGATCGCTTCAAGGGCATCGTCCCGCCCGTCGCCACCCCGTACAACGCCGATGGCTCGGTCGATACCACGGCCCTCAAGCGCCTGGTGCGGCACCTGGTCGATGGCGGCGTCCATGGCCTGTTCCTGCTGGGTTCGACCAGCGAGTGCGTGCTGCTCGATGCCCGCGACCGTGCCCTGGTGCTGGACACCGCCCTGGCCGAGGCGGCAGGCCGGGTGCCGGTGGTGGCGGGCATCATGGACGCGGCCACGGATGTCTGCCTGAACCACGCGCGCACCGCCCGCTCCGCCGGTGTCGACGGGCTGGTGGTCACCGCGCCCTATTACACCCGCACCAACCAGGCCGAGACCATCGACCACTTCCGCTACCTGCGCGGAGAAATCGGCCTGCCGATGGTGGCCTACGACATCCCCGTCTGCGTCAACCTCAAGCTGGCGCGCGATACCGTGCACACGCTGGTGCAGGACGATCTGGTTTTCGCCCTCAAGGACAGCAGCGGTGACGAAGGGGGCTTTCGCATGCTGGTGCGCGACTTCCGCGACCGGCCCGATGTGCGTCTGTTCACCGGCTCGGAGATCGTGGCCGACAGCGCGCTGATGGCCGGGGCCAGCGGTTGCGTGCCCGGCCTGGGCAATGTGGATCCGGCGGCCTATGTGCGGCTGTACGAGGCTGCCATGCGCGGCGATGCCGCTGCCGCCCGGCGCGAGCAGGACCGTTTGATCGACCTGTTCCAGATGGTGTTCTGGAGCGCCGCCGAACTCAGCGCCGGCGCCGGCGGTGTCGGCAGCTTCAAGGTGGCCCTCCGGCACATGGGGTTGTTCAGCCACAGCCACATGCGTCGGCCCAACCGGCCGGTGCCCGATGCCGTGCAGCAGCGCATCCGCGCTCACCTGGTGCAGCATGGTCTGCTGCCAGCTGGCCCCGGGGGCACGGCCTCTTGAGACCCGTCGCGTCCGGTGAGGCCCTGCTGCAAGACCTGCAAGGGGGCCTGATCGCCTCCTGCCAGCCGCTGCCGGGCAGCCCCATGGACCGAGACGACATCGTGCTCGCCATGGCGCTGGCCGCCCAGGCCGGGGGCGCCAGCGCCGTTCGCATCGAAGGAAGCAGCCGGGTCCGGCTGTGCGCACAGACCCTCGGCGTGCCCATCATCGGCATCGTCAAGCGGGACCTGGCGGACTCGCCCGTGCGCATCACCCCGTGGCTGGACGATGTCCAGGCGCTGCTGCAGGCGGGCGCAGCGGTCATTGCCGTCGATGCCACCCGGCGGGCGCGTCCGGTGCCCAGCCGCGATCTGCTGGCCGCCATCCATGGGGGCGGCGCTCTGGCCATGGCCGACGCCTCCAGCCGGACCGACGGTCTGCAGGCCTGGCAATCCGGTTTCGATCTGGTGGGGACCACCCTGTCGGGCTACACGGCCGAAACCGCCTGCGCGGATGATGCCGAACCCGACTGGGACCTGATCCGCGTCCTGCGGAACCACGGCTGCCGGGTGGTTGCCGAAGGACGCATCCGCGAGCCACGGCAGGCACACAAGGCCTTGCAGTTCGGTGCGTACGCTGTCACGGTCGGCTCGGCCATCACGCGCATCGAGCACCTGACGGCCTGGTACGTAGCCGCCCTGGCAGCCCCCCTGTGACCACACTCGCGCTGGACATCGGAGGCACCAAACTGGCCAGCGGCCTGTGGCAGGCCGGCCAGCTGGCGCGGCGGCAACAGCAGGCCATGCCGCAGGACGTCGACGGCTTCCACCAGCTGCTGCACGTGCTGGCACGCGCCCATCCGGCGATCGACCGGCTGGCGGTGGCGCTCACCGGCCGCACCGATGGATCACGGGTGCACGCGGTCAACCCCGCCATGATCGGCTACTGGGATGGCTTCCCGCTGCGCGATGCACTGGCCCGGCACTGGTCCTGTCCCACCGTGCTGCTGAACGACGCGCAGGCGGCGGCCTGGGGGGAGTTCCGTACGGACCCGACGGGGATGCGGGACCTGCTCTTTGTCACCCTGTCCACTGGCGTCGGTGGCGGCCTGGTGCTGGACGCCCAGCTGCGCACCGGCAGCCAGGGACTGGCCGGGCACATCGGCCACAGCCGCTCGGCGCTGGTGCCGATCGATGGGATCCAACACTGCGCCTGCGGACAGCTCGGCTGCCTGGAGACGCTCGCATCCGGCACGGCGCTGGCCCGCCAGGCCCGATATCTGGGCCGCTCCGGTGCAAGTGCCAGCGACGTGTTCGCGGCCGCGCAGGCTGGCGACGCTTCGATGCAGGCGCTGATCGAGCAGGCGGCTCAAGGCGTGGCGCTGGCCCTGGCCAGTGCGACCGCACTGGCCGACCTGCAATCGGTCGTGATCGGTGGCAGTGTGGGACTGGCCACCGGCATGGCCGAGGCCATCGCGCGGCAACTCGATCGCCTGCCGGCGGTGTTCCGGGTGCCGGTGCGGCGGGCCCGGCTGGGGGCCGACGCCGGTCTGGTGG
>VERU01000064.1 GCA_018882485.1 Rhodoferax sp.
CCGCTGGCCCTGTGGCAGGCCCGGTGCAGCGCCCGGGTCAGCGGACTGGCCCTGCCGGCCGGGCACTTCATCCCCGAGGAACGGCCCGCGCAGACCGCCAGCCTGCTGGCAGACTTCTTTGGCGGGGCGAGCCCCGCATGACCGCGCAGCAGGATCCGGCGCAGCCCGGCCCCGAGGCTGCCGACGGCGGCCTGGCCGTGGTGGTGGGCGCCAGTGGGGGCATGGGCGCCGCACTGGTGAGGCAGCTGCAGCGGCAGGGGCGGCATGTGCGGGTGATCGGCCTGTCGCGCCGCGGCCAGCCACCGCTGGACCTGCAGGACGAGTCGCAGATCCGCCATTGTGCGGACCGCATCGCTGCGACCGGCCTGCCGCTTCGCCTCGTGATCGACGCCACCGGCTTCCTGCACGACACGCAGCGCCAACCCGAGAAAAGCTGGCAGCAGCTCGATGCCGCGCACCTGCTGCACAACTTTGCCGTCAACGCCGTCGGGCCGGCGCTGCTGATGAAGCACTTCCTGCCCCGGCTGCCCCGAACGGGCCGCGCCGTGTTTGCCACCCTCTCGGCCAAAGTCGGCAGCATCGGCGACAACCGGCTGGGCGGCTGGTATGGCTACCGCGCCAGCAAGGCTGCGCTCAACCAGCTGGTGCGCACCGCAGCCGTCGAGCTGCGGCGCCAGCGGCCGCAGGCGCTGTGCGTGGCCTTGCACCCCGGCACGGTCGACACCGCCCTCTCGGCCCCCTTTGCCCGCTCGGGTCTGGCGGTGGTCGGCACCGACGAAGCGGCGGCCCGGCTACTGACCGTGATCGAGGGCCTGGGCCCGAACGACTCGGGCGGCTTCTTTCACCACGACGGCAGCCCCCTGCCCTGGTGACGTGCCCGGGTCCAGTGCCCCGGTGCGCTGCTCCGCTGGGCTGTGCGCCGTGCACAATGGGGCCATGCCACGCACCACCGCCCTGCTGCTGAATGCAGCCCACGCCCTGGACCATCTGTTTTTGCTGATCTTCGCGGCGGCCATCGGCGCCATAGCGGTCGACTTCGGCATTGCCCGCTGGGAAGACCTGATGCCTTACACCACGGGCGCCTTCCTGATGTTCGGGCTGGCTTCGGTGCCAGCCGGCCGCTGGGGCGACCTGTGGGGCCGGCGCCCCATGATGCTGGTGTTCTTCTTCGGCATGGGCCTGTCGGCGCTGGCTGTCGCCGCCACCCAGACCCCCTGGCAGATGGCCGTGGCGCTGACGGTACTGGGCGCGTTTTCAGCCATCTACCACCCGGTGGGCATCCCCATGCTGGTGCAGAACTCGGCCACCCCCGGGCGCGCCATCGGCTTCAATGGCCTGGCGGGCAACCTGGGCATCGCCCTGGCGGCCGTCTCGACCGGCTTTCTGGTCAAGCATTTCGGCTGGCGCATGGCCTTTGTGGTGCCGGGCGTGGTGTCGCTGCTGCTGGGCCTGTGGTTTGCCCGGGTTGCCCCCGCCGAGACCCGGGTACCCGGGCGCAAGCCGGCCACGCAGGTGCACCTGCCGCGCCACCTGGCGGTGCGCACCTTCATCGTCATGGTGGCCAGCGCCACCACCGGCAGCCTGCTGTTCAACCTGACCACCAACGGCAACGCGCAGCTGCTGGCGCAGCGCCTGGACGGGCTGGTGCGCGACCCCGCCCTGCTGGGCGCCTTGCTGGGCGGCATCTACGCCCTGGCCTCGCTGGCGCAGGTGGTGGTCGGGCGCCTGCTGGACCGGGTGGCGGTCAAACCGCTGTTTCTGGGCGTGGTGCTGTTGCAGGTGCTGATGTTCGCGCTGGCTGCAGTCAGCAGCGGCTGGCTCTGGTACGCCTGCGCCGTGGCCTACATGGTGGCCATCTTTGCCGCCATCCCTTTCAACGACACCATGATCGTGCGCTACATCGACGACTCGATGCGCTCGCGGGTCAGCGGCGTGCGCCTGGCCATCTCGTTCAGCATCAGTTCGCTGGCGGTCTATTCACTCGGGCCGCTGGTCAAGAACGCCGGCTTCACCACGCTGATGCTCGCCATGGCCGTGATCGCCGCCTTCACGGCACTGATCGTGACGGCACTGCCCGGCCAGGCGCAGATGCAGGCGGGCGCGGCAACGGTGCGTTGAGCGGGAGCAACGTGGGCATGGATGCCCGCGACGGCCACGATCCATACCACCGTCACCCACTGCTGCTATCGTTGCAGCCCAGGAGGTTGCCATGCTCGATGCCGTGAATGCGGTCTTTCCAGTGCGCTACGCCGCGTTCGGCCTGTCGCTGTTCGGGCTGGGGCTGAGCCTGTTCGCCCTACTGGTGTTCGGCTCGGGGGGCGGCGTGTTTCTGCTGTGCGCCGCGCTGGTGGCGCTGGGCGTGCGCGACCTGCGGCAGGCCCGGCACTCGGTGCTGCGCAACTACCCGGTGATCGGCCACCTGCGCTTTTTGCTGGAGTTCATCCGCCCCGAGATCCGGCAGTACTTCATCGAGAGCGAGAACGAGACCACGCCGTTTTCCCGGGCGCAGCGCTCGCTGGTGTACCAGCGGGCCAAGGGCGAATCCGACAAGAGGCCATTTGGCACCCAGCTCGATGTGCACGCCGGCGGCTACGAATGGATCAACCATTCGGTGGTGCCCACCGTGCTGGCATCGCACGACTTTCGCGTCAGCATCGGCACAGACTGTGCCCAGCCGTACAACGCCAGCGTGTTCAACATTTCGGCCATGAGCTTTGGCGCCCTCAGCGCCAACGCCATCCTGGCGTTGAACGCGGGCGCACGCCGGGGCGGTTTTGCCCACGACACCGGCGAGGGGTCGATCTCGGTGCACCACCGGGTGCATGGCGGCGACCTGATCTGGGAGGTGGCATCCGGTTACTTTGGCTGCCGCGACGAGGCCGGCCGCTTCGACCCGGCCCGCTTCGCGGCAGGGGCCGCCGATCCGCAGGTGAAGATGATCGAGCTCAAGCTCAGCCAGGGCGCCAAGCCCGGCCATGGCGGCATGCTGCCCGGCCCCAAGGTGACGCCCGAAATCGCGGCAGCGCGGGGGGTTCCGGTGGGCGTGGACTGCGTCTCGCCGGCGGCGCACAGCGCCTTTGCCACGCCGATCGAGATGATGCAGTTCATCGCACGACTGCGCGAGCTCTCGGGCGGCAAGCCCACCGGCATGAAGCTGTGCATCGGCCACCCCTGGGAGTGGTTTGCCATGGTCAAGGCCATGCTGGAGACCGGTATCACGCCCGACTTCATCGTGGTCGATGGCGCCGAGGGCGGCACCGGCGCGGCACCGCTGGAGTTCACGGACCATGTGGGGTCGCCGGTGCAGGAGGGCCTGCAGCTGGTGCACCACACGCTGCGCGGCGCGGGTCTGCGCCAGCGCATCCGCATCGGCTGCGCGGGCAAGGTGGTCAGCGCCTTCGACATTGCCCGCTACATGGCACTGGGCGCCGACTGGTGCAACAGCGCACGCGGCTTCATGTTCGCGCTGGGCTGCATCCAGGCGCAGAACTGCCACACCGGGCGCTGCCCCACCGGGGTGACCACCCAGGATCCGCTGCGCCAGCAGGCGCTGGTGGTACCGGACAAGGCCGAGCGGGTGTTCAACTTTCACCAGCAGACCCTGCGGGCGCTCCAGGAGCTGGTGCAGGCCGCCGGGCTGCAGCACCCGCACGACATCACCGCCCAGCACATCGTGCACCGCGGCAACGACCACCAGGTGCACCCCCTGGCCCACCTGCTGCGCGACGAGATTCCGCGAGGCGGCTTGCTCAAACCCGATCTGAACGGGCTGCCTGCGGTCTACCGGCAGTATTGGCCTGCCGCCGCTGCAGATCGTTTCGGGCCGGCAGCGGGCGGGATGTAGGCTCCAGGGCACCGGCAAATAGCGCCCCCGACTCTGAATCATCCGGCAGGAAAGACGACCCGGCCCGATGGGAATGGGGCCGGGTCGCGACCGGCTCAGCGCAGACCGTCCACCGGCTGGCTGTAGGCCGGATCCCGGTGCCAGGCCCAGTAGGTGTCCACCAGCCGGCGCGTCAGCGGGCCGGGCCGGCCGTCGCCCACGGGCCGGCCGTCGAGCCGGCTCACGGGCAGCACCCCGCCGCCCGATGACGACAGGAAGATTTCATCGGCCTGGCGCAACTCCTCGGTGGGCAGGGCCCGCACCTGCACCGGCAGCCCCAGCGACTGCGCCATCTCGAGCACGGTGCGCCGGGTGATGCCCTCGAGCATGCCCTGGGCTGGCGTGATGACCGTCCCCTGCCGGATGCAGAAGACGTTGAAGCCCGGGCCTTCCACCACATGGCCGGCGCCATCGACCAGCACCACGGTATCGCCCCCGTCATCCAGCGCCTGCAGCAGGCCCATGGTGAGGTCGTTCCAGTGGTAGTTCTTGGCGGTCGGATCGACCGAGGCCGACGGAATGCGCTGCACGTCGCTGATGCGCAGGTCCAGGCCCCGCTCGCGCTGCTGCGCGTTGGCAATCCAGACATAGGGCACGGCAAAGGCGTAAAACTGGTTGATTGCCTGGCGCGGGTCGCGCGAGCCCCAGGGCGGTTGGCCGCGGGTGCAGATCATTTCGACATAGGCCTCGCGCAGTCCGCTGCGCCGCACGCATTCGCACAGCACCCGGGTGATCTGCACCGCATCCAGGCCGGGGTCGAGCCGCCAGCGGCGGCAACTGCGCAGGAAACGCTCCAGGTGCGCATCCAGACGGAAAAACGACCCCTCCCAGACGGTGACCACATCGTAGGTGGCATCCGAGCGCAGAAAGCCCCAGTCGGTCATGGGGATGCTGGCCTGCGCGATGGGCAGGTAGGCGCCGCGCACATACGCTGCGCCCTGGGAAAAATCGGCTTCGGACATGGCAGGCTCCGCAAAATGCAACAGATCGCGCGGCGGCTCACGGTTGCAGGCCGCCGCGCCAGACCCAGATTAGCAGACTGGCCGCCCTCCCGGGGCGTCAGCCCAGCACGCGGGTGGCCGCCCAGGTGTAGAGCGGGATACCCGCCAGCAGGTTCAGCGGAAAGGTGATGCCCAGCGAGAGCCCGAAATACAGCGACGGATTGGCCTCGGGCACGGCGTAGCGCAGCACCGCCGGCACCACGATGTAGGAAGCACTGGCCGACAGCACCATCAGCATAGCCGCATCCGGGGCGGGCAGGCGCAGCAGGCTGGCCAGCGCCAGGGCCAGCGTGGCGTGCACCAGCGGTCCGAGCGTGGCATAGGCCAGCAGCGCGGGCGTCTGGCCCCGCAGCGATGCCGCATTGCGCGCCACCAGCAGTCCCATGTCGAGCATGAAGAACGCCAGCATGCCCTTGAACAGGTCGCCCGAAAAGGGCTGCATCACCGCACGGCCGGACTCGCCACTGAGCACGCCCACCGCCATGGCGCCCAGCAGCAGCAGGTGCGCGCCATGGGTCAGCGACTCGTGCACGATGCGCCCGAGAGGGGGTACGCCCGAGGCGGCGCTGGCCTGATGCCGAAGCCGGTTGGCCAGCAGCACCGCGATCACGACCGCCGGCGACTCCATCAGCACCAGGGCCACGGCCATGTGCCCCCCTGCGGGCAGGCCGCGCCCCTCCAGGTACTGCATGGCGGCCACAAAAGTCACGGCGCTCACCGATCCGTAGGCGGCCGCCAGTGCGGCGGCGTTGAAACCATCCAGGCGCCGCCGCAGCCAGGCGTAACCCAGCAGCGGCACCAGGGCCGCCATCAGCACGGCCGCGCCCAGACTCAGCAGCACCGTGGGTTGCAGCCCCGACGCAGCCAGGGCAAAACCGCCCTTGAGGCCCAGGGCCATCAGCAGGTAGAGCGAGAGGAACTTGGCGATCGGCGGCGGGATTTCCAGGTTGGAGCGCACAGCGCCGGCAAAAACACCAAAGACAAAAAACAGGATGGCGGGATCGAGCAGATTGGACATGGGCAGGCTCCTGGGCAAGAGGCCTGCATGCTAGGGAAGCCTTTACATCAAGTAAAATCGATTCTTCAATTGAGATACATAGATTTAATTCAATGCATATCACCTTTCGCCAGCTGCGGCTGTTTCGAGCCTTGGCCGATACGGGCAGTGTGGGGGCCGCCGCCCGCGCGCTGCATGTCAGCCAGCCGACGGCCTCCATGCAGCTGCGCGAGATATCCCAGGCCTTGGGGTTGCCGCTGTACGAGGTGATCTCGCGCAAGGTGAGGCTGACGGAGGCCGGGCAGGAACTGGCCCGCACGGCACGGGCCATCGCCGGCGAGTGGGACGACCTGGCACAACGGATCGAAGGGCTGCGCGGCGGCACCCGCGGCCGGCTGAGGGTCGCCGTGGTCAGCACCGCCAAGTACTTCGTTCCGCGCTGGCTGGGCAGCTTCTGCGCCAGCCACCCGGGCATCGAAATCTCGCTGGAGGTGCTCAATCGCGACGGGGTGGTGGCCCGGCTGCGGGAATGGCGGGACGACCTCTACATCATGTCGCGCCCCCCGCAGGACCTGGACCTGGAAGACCACGTCCTGATGCCCAACCCACTGCGCCTGGTGGCGCCCGCCGGCCACCCGCTGGCGGGGCAGGGGCCGCTCGCGCTGGACGCGCTGGCCGGCCAGCCCTTCATCCTGCGCGAACCCGGATCCGGAACGCGACTGGCCGTGGACGCCCACTTCCGGCAACACGGCTATGTCCCGCTGCTACGTCTGGAACTGGGCAGCAACGAGGCCATCCGCGAAGCGGTGGCCGGCGGCCTGGGCCTGTCGGTGCTGTCGCACCACGCGCTGGGTCGGGCGCTGGACGACGGATCGCTGGCCGAACTGCCGGTGACGGGATTCCCCATCGAATCGGTGTGGCACCTGGTCCACCCCCGCGGACGACGCCTGCCACCCAGCGCCGCGGTGTTCCGCGACCATGTGCTGCAGCAGGCCGGACAGCGGTCAGGGCCCGCCGATGCGTCCGTCAGTCCGCCGCCAGGCTGACACCGGGCCAGACGGGCCCGACCCACACCCCCAGCCCCAGCAGCCTGCGGCGCAGCGCCAGCACCGCCCGGTCGCGGCTGACCAGGGCCCAACGGTGCGCCACCGCCAGGTCAATGAACTTCTGATCGTCCGGGTCGCGGCAGCGCACCGGCGCCGCCGGGGGCGGCAGGCACAGCCCGGCGGTGGCGTCCCAATCGGTCAGCACCTCGGCGGCCGTTCTCCCGGCACGCAGCAGCCAGGGCTGCAGCGTCGGACGGTTCAGCACCTGGCGCAGCTCCTCGCGCAGCGCCGGCGTACCCGCCAGCTGCACGGCGCCGGCCTGCAAGGCCTGCCGCAGCACCTGGCAACGGGAATCCTGGAACAGCCACAGGTCGAGCACGACGTTGGTGTCGATCACCAGCCGCGTCATGGCGTCCCGGTCCGGGCCTGCACCGGCCCCTGCACGAGTTCGAAGCGGAACAGCCGGCATTCGATGGGCCCGTTCCACATCGGGACCCGGCGCGATTCCTTCAGGCGCATCCGGCCGGGCAGCTTGAGATCCGGCGTGAGCACCCAGGCGGTCCAGCCGGCATAGTGCTTCTTCCAGTGGGCGCTCAGACGGGTGAAAAATTCGCCCTCGTCCGGCTGGGCGCCGGTGGTTCCAGCCTCCAGATCGGGATCCATCCAGGCACGCTGGCGACCCCCGCGGGACCGCCCGGCGGCCACCCCGGCCACGCCGATGCGCTCACCGTAAGGCGGGTTGACCAGCATGACGCCCGGGCCGTCGCAAGGAGGCAGGCGCTGCAGCGCATCGCCGCCGCGAAACTCCAGCGCCCCTGCCACGCCGGCGCGCTGGGCGTTGCGCTGGGCGAAGTCCACCATGCGAAAAGCCACATCGCTGCCGAATACCCAAGGTTTTGAGCCTTCAGGCCTTACCAGTTCTGCCTCCAATGCTTCCTTTTTGATAGCATCCCACAGCGCACGCTGAAACGGCAGGGTGCGCTCGAAGGCAAAGCGGCGCCGACTGCCCGGTGCGATGCGGCAGGCGATCTGTGCCGCCTCGATGGCGATGGTGCCGCTGCCGCAGCAGGGGTCGTACAGGGGCAGCAGCGGGCCCGGGCCGTCGGCCCACCCGCTGGCCGCCAGCATGGCGGCGGCCAGGGTTTCCTTCAGGGGCGCGTCGCCCGTGTCGTCGCGCCAGCCGCGCTTGAACAAGGGCTCGCCCGAGGTGTCGATGTACATCGAGCAGGTGTCGGGGCTCAGGTGGGCGAACAAGCGCACATCGGGGCGCTGCGTGTCCACATCGGGGCGCACCCCGCCGGCACGGGCCCGGAAGCGGTCGCACACCGCGTCCTTGATCCGCAGTGCCGCGAAGTTCAGGCTCTGCAGGGGGCTGTGCTGCGCGGTAATCTCGACCTTGATTGTCTGGCGCGGCGTGAACCAGGCCTCCCAGGCCACCGCCGAAGCAGCCTCGTACAGGTCGTCCTCGGCGCGGTAGGGGGTGTGCGACAACAGCACCAGCACCCGCTGCGCCAGCCGGCTGTGCAGGTTCAGCCGCAGCACATCGCGCCAGCCGGCCTCCAGGGCGACACCGCCGCGCTGGCGGCGCACCCGCTGGCGGTCCAGACCGGTGATGCGCAGCACCTCCGGCTCCAGGTAATCCTCCACGCCAGCGGCGCAGGGCAGGAAGAGGTTCAGATCGTTCACGGCAGGCCATCCAGGTGGAGTGAGGGACAGGGCAACACGACGCAGCGGACCGGCGCGGGGGCGGCGCAGACCATCACAGAGCCCGGCGCAGCGAGGCCGGGGCGATGCGCAGGGCCTCCCGGTACTTGGCCACGGTCCGGCGGGCGCAGTCGATACCCTGCTCCTTGAGCATCTCGGCAATCTGGTTGTCCGACAGCGGCTTCCTGGGGCTTTCGGCGGCGACAAACTGGCGGATCAGGGCCCGCACGGCGGTGCTGGAGGCACTGGCGCCGCTGTCGGTGCCCAGCCCGGAGCCAAAGAAATACTTGAGCTCGTAGGTGCCGAAGGGCGTGGCCATGTATTTGGCCGTGGTGACGCGGCTGATGGTGCTCTCGTGCAGACCGAGTTCATCGGCAATCTCGCGCAGCACCAGCGGGCGCATGGCCAGTTCACCATGCTGGAAGAAGCCCTTCTGGTGCTCGACGATGGCGCCACTGACGCGCAGGATGGTGTCGAAGCGCTGCTGGATGTTCTTGATGAACCAGCGCGCCTCCTGCAGCCGCTGCTGCAGGGCCGCATGACCGGCCCCTTCGCGACCGCCCCGGTGCTGGCGCAACGCCTGGGCATACAC
>VERU01000558.1 GCA_018882485.1 Rhodoferax sp.
GGCGCATCCTGCCCACGCTGGGGGTGCAGCCCCACGTCGGACCATGAGCAGCCTGCGCCAACGGCTGTTCGGGACGCCGGCGCCCGACACCCCCATCCGAGTGGCCGCAGCGACCTCAGCGACGACCCCGGCCACCGACACCCCCATGCCGGTGGCGCCGCCGATCCAGGAAGCCTACCTGCGATTGAAATCGGGCCTCCACATGCAGTTGCTCGAGCGCATGGATCTGGGCGCGCTGGAAGCCCTGGGTGATGCCAGCCTGCGCCGGGAAATCGCCCGCCTGGTGGAACAGCTGCTGACCGAGAACCCGGCCCCGATCAACGAGGCGGAACGGCGTCAGCTGGTGCGGGACATCCAGCACGAAATGCTGGGATTGGGTCCCCTGGAGTTGCTGATGGCGGACCCCCAGGTGTCCGACATCCTGGTCAACAGCCACGACCAGATCTACGTGGAACGAGAGGGCCGGCTCGTGCTCACGACGGTGAGCTTCACCGACGACACGCACCTGATGCGCATCATCGACAAGATCGTGTCGCGCGTCGGGCGCCGAATCGACGAGAGCAGCCCAATGGTGGACGCCCGGCTACCAGATGGCTCCCGTGTGAACGCCATCATTCCTCCGATCGCGCTGGACGGACCGATGCTGTCGATCCGCCGTTTCGCTGCGATCCCGCTGCGGATGAAGGACTTGCTGGAGGTGCGCAAGTCGCTGTCGCCGCCCATGGCCGTGCTGCTGGGTGCCCTGTCACGGTCCAGGACCAACATGCTGATCTCAGGCGGTACGGGGTCGGGCAAGACCACGTTGTTGAACATCCTGTCGGGCTACATACCCGCGAGTGAGCGCATCATCACCATCGAAGACGCGGCCGAACTGCCGCTGCAACAGCCCCATGTCGTCCGGCTGGAGACCCGACCGCCCAATACCGAAGGACGGGGCGAGATCAACCAGTGCGCCCTGGTCCGCAATGCACTGCGGATGCGACCCGACCGCATCGTCATCGGCGAGGTGCGCGGGGCCGAGGCCATCGACATGCTGCAGGCCATGAACACCGGCCATGAGGGCTCGCTCACCACCATCCATGCCAACAACCCTCGGGATGCACTGGCCCGGCTCGAAAGCATGGTCAGCCTGGCGGGCGTCAACATGCCGCTGCGGACCTTGCGGCAGCAGATCGCGTCGGCCCTGTCGGTCGTCATACAGGTCAGTCGCCTGCCCGACGGCCAGCGCAAGGTGATGAGCATCCAGGAAATCAGTGGCATGGAGGGTGAGGTGATCAGCCTGCAAGAGCTGTTCCGGTTCCAGCAGACCGGTGTGGATGGAGGCGACGGGGTGCTGGGCCACTTCGAGGCCACCGGCGTGCGCCCTGGCTTTGCGGACCGCCTGCGCAGGCAGGGACTCGCCCTGCCCGACGATCTGTTCGACCCGGCACCAAGGTACCCGTAGGACGCGACCATGCCGACCTGGCTGACTCCATCGCTGTTCCTGCTGCAGATGCTGCTGAGCTTTCTGGCCACGGTGCTGCTGATCGAGGGTCTGTACGCGCTCTGGCGCACCCGCCGGGGCCCGGACGCCGTCCGGCTCGCCGCACGGCTGCAGACTCTGGCAGGCCGCACCCAGCGCGACCCGCATGCATCGCTGCTGAAGCAGGAGGCGCTCAGCGCGGTGCCGGCTCTGCGCCGGTGGCTGCTGCCCGTACCCGCCACAGCCTGGCTGGCGCGGTGGATGCTGCAAGCCGGCCTGACCGTGCCCGTGACCCGTTTGCTGCTGCTGGGCCTGATGCTGGGCCTGGCTGGCCTGCTCATGGGCCTGTGGCTGGCACATGGCCGATCGCTGCCTCTGGGTGGCCTGCTGCCCGGTCTTCTGCTGGGCGGCACCCTGGCGGCGCTGCCCGTGTTGTACGTGGTGCTCCAACGGGCGCGGCGGCTCAAGGAGATCGCCCGCCAGCTGCCCGATGCGCTGGACCTGATGGTCCGGTCCTTGCGGGCGGGACACTCGCTGGGTTCGGGGCTGAAGCTGGCGGGAGAGCAAGTGGGCGGCCCGCTGGCGCTCGAGCTCCTTGTACTGCATGACGACTGTCTCTTATACAAATTT
>VERU01000065.1 GCA_018882485.1 Rhodoferax sp.
GGTCCAGTCTGCAATCTTGGGCGCATTGCGTGCGAAAGTCGAGTCGACTTTTCTGGTCGCCCCGGTAATCGCCTCTTACCCTCGTCATATACTCGCCGCCATGGAGCTTCGCCACATCCGTTACTTCATCGCCGCCGCCGAGGAGGAGCATTTCGGGCGCGCGTCGGATCGGATGCACGTCACGCGACCTGCCGTATCGCAGATCATCGCGGACCTCGAACAGGAGATTGGAACTCCCCTTTTCGAGCGCCACGCGCATCGTGTCAAGTTGACGGCCGCCGGGCGTACCCTGCTTCCGCAACTGCAGGCGGTGATGGCCCAGTTGAAGGATGCGGTGGCTTTGGCCAAGCGCGTAGGGCAGGGCAAGAGCGGAGCCCTGAACATCGGCTACGGCTCGCTGACCCTTCTGCACCCCTTGTTTCGAGACGTCATCAAGGCGCTGCACGAAACCTACCCGGATATCTCGCTGTCCTTGTTCGAGATGTCGACCACGGATCAGCCCAAGGCACTCGCTGAGCGAAAGATCCATGCGGGGTTCATGCACTTTGGGCCCGGGCGAACGATGTTGCGCAAGCGGCGCGGCGAACTTGTCCAGGGGACGAACGAGACGGTCCTGGACTGGATTCGCATTCAGGCGGGTGGATTGGGTGTGGCGATGGCCAATGATCACGCGCTGGCCAAGCGAAAGTCGGTGACCTTGGCCGACCTGGCCGGAGAGAACTTCGTCATTGTGCCCAATTCCAGCAGCAGCCCCGGGTACGGACCGCTTTACGCGCTGTGCAAGAAGGCGGGCTTCGAGCCCCGGGTCGTGCAGGAAGTTGCCACCATATCGACCCAGCTCAATTTGATATCGGTGGGCATGGGAGTGGGGCTGGCCGTGATGGGTCGACGGTTCCAGTACCCGGCAGGCCTGACGGTGATTCCTCTGGAGGATGTCAATTACACGACCAGCTTCGTGTTCGCCTGGGTCAAGGGTCAGAAGGATCCGGCATTGGACCGGATGATAGAGATCATCAAGGCCGCCGCAACCTGACTCATAGCGCGCTCTCGAGCACCTCGATCAACGCCAGCACATCCTTCACTGGTCTGGCGTTGCGGCTGATGAACCAGTCCTTCATCGCAGCTTCGGCAATCGCGCCGAGGTCGCCCGACGCGATCCCGATCCCGCGCAAGTTGTGGGGCCCTGGCAGATTTGCGAGCAGGGCTGATACGAGATCGGCCGGCGCCACGTCGGCGGAATGCGGCGACCCTGGGCTCAATGCTTCCAGAAGTGCCGAGGCCCGAATCCCGGTCACCGGTGCGTTGTAGCGCATGGTGTGCGGCAGGACAATCGACCCGACAATGCCGTTGGCGACATGCGCGCGGGCACCTATCGCGTGCGCCAGAACCGACGTGAGACCCGTGCCACCCTGCTCGGTGCCTCGTCCGCAAAGCACAGCCGCCGCGACCAGCGCAGCGCGAGATTCCAGGTCTTCGATGCCGCCTGGGCTCAACCTGCGCCTGATCATGCGCAGTGCCTGCATGAGCAGCGCCTCCGAGAACGGGTCGCAAAGCGGCGACTCCAGGGCTTCCACCGCGTTCGTGAATGCATTGAGCGCGGCCGTTCTGACCAGATCCACGGGCGCACTGGTCACGAACGCGGGATGAATGAAGATGGCACGGGCGCGCGTCTTGGGATCGAACATCGCCAGGCGTGTGCCGTCCTCGCCATGCACTGCGGTACCTGCCTTGGCGAAGGCGGTACTGGGCGTGGTCGGGACCGCGTAGACGGGAAGCTTCGGAGCGTTCAGGCGGGGACTCTCGAACTTTCCGTCGGGCAGCCGCCTTGTGCTCAACTCTGCGATCGGGCGCTTCTCCCCGAGGCGAATCGCTGCAGCCCGTGCCGTGACGACAGCGGAGCCGCCACCCACGGCAACGATGGCGTCGCACGCGACGGCTTCCATGAACTGCGCAGCCTCTTCCACGCCCGCCACGGGACTGTGTTCTCGCGCCGACGGGCTGATGCCCGCAAGCAGATCGCCCAATGCGTCTCGCAGCAATTGCAGCTCGGCGCTGCGGCCTACCGTTCGGCCGCAGACCACGACAGCGCGGCGTACACCGGCGCGCGCCAGATCTCGCTGCAGGAACGCCAGGCAGTCCTCACCGTGGAAGACGCGAAGCTCCGGCGAGACGTACTGGTACGACATGTTCACGTCCCGCCTCGTCAGTCTGCCTTGATGTTGGCAACCTGAATTACGGATTTCCAACGCTCCTGCTCTGACCGCTGAAACTTGGCCAGATGTTCCGGCGAGGCCTGCCCCGGGAGCGCGCCGAGCTCTGCCATCCGCTTCACCATCGCGGGCGCCTTCAATGCCGATTCCACCGCTGCGGCCAGGCGCTTCACGATCTCCGGTGGTGTATTCGCGGGAGCATAGAGTGCCTGCCAGGCCACCACTTCGAAGTCCTTCTGCAGAAGGCCTTCGGCCATCGTTGGCACGTCAGGAAACTCCTGCAGCCGCTGTCCGGTGCTGACGGCCAGCAGACGCAGGCGTCCTGACTTGAGATGAGGAACCGCATTCAGCAACGTGCTGAACATGAGATCTACCTGGCCACCCATGACGTCGGCGAGGGCCGCGCTCTCGCCCTTGTAGGGAACGTGCATCATGGAGGTTCCGGTCAGGTGCTTGAAATACTCGGGGATCAGGTGGGAGCTCCCACCAGCACCCGCCGAAGCATAGTTCACCTTGCCCGGTCGCGATTTCAGGTAGGTGATGAGTTCAGGGATCGAACTCACCGGAAGGTTCTTCGGGTTGACGACCAGCACAACGGGCGTACGGGTGATCACACCGATAGGCTCGAAGTCCGCATTGGCGTCGTAGGGGAGCTTGGCGTGCAGCCCTGGGTTGATGCCGATCGTGCCGATGCTCGCCATCAGAAGGGTGTAACCGTCAGGCTGCGCCTTGACCACCTCCGTGATGCCGACGAATCCGTGGCCTCCTGCCCGATTTTCGACGACGAAGCTTGTCTTCAGCGACTCGGCAAGTGCCTGCGCCAGGACCCTCGCCGCAACATCGGTCGCACCACCCGCGGCAAACGGGACAATCATGCGCACTGCCTTGCCGGCTGGCCAGGCTCCTTGCGCGCCAGCGCGCCCCATCATCGTGCAAAGGCCACTCAAGAGCGCGGCGCGGCGGGTCAGGTTCATGCTGTACTCCAAGGTTGGTAGGGCAGGGTCCGGGTCAGTCTGACCAGAGATCCACTAGGCGGTCAGGCTCACCATGCGCATTTCGCACATCTCGTGCACGGCGTAGCGGGGGCCCTCTCGGCCGAATCCGGAGTCCTTCGTGCCGCCATACGGCATCAGATCGACCCGGGAACTCGATGTCTCATTGATGTGCACGCCACCCACCTGCAACCTGCGTACGGCACGCATTGCGAAGTCGAGTCGATTGGTGAAGAAGCCTGTCGCCAGGCCGTACGGCGTGGAGTTGACCCGCGCAATCGCGTCGTCGACGTTGTCGAATGGCTCGATCGACATCACCGGGCCGAACACCTCCTGACAGCTCACCTCGCAGTCCCTGGGAACGTCTGCCAGCAGTGTGGGCGGAACCACCGCACCGTCGAGTGGCCCGCCCGCGAGCACGCGCGCCCCGCGCGAGGATGCGTTGCGCACCCAGGCATCAATCCGCAGCGCATTGCCTGCGCTGATGACGGGCCCGACCTGGGTGTTCGCGTTATGCGGGTTGCCATGGACCAGGGCATTGACAGCATCTGTCAGACGCGCCTCCACCTCTGCCACGCGGCTGCGTTCGACGAGCAGGTTCTGAATTGATGTGCAGACCTGGCCGGCCTTGCGATACGCGGCGCCGACGACCTTCGACAGCGCTGCATCGAGGTTGGCATCCGCACATAGCACCGTGAACGCGATGCTGCCCAGCTCCATCTGTGTCCTCCGAAGGCCTGCGCGCTGCTGGATATCGCGTCCGACCTCGGTGCTGCCAGTGAAGGCAAAGAAGCGGATGGCAGGCTGATCGATGAGCGCATGTGCGACACGCGCGCCGCCATGCACAACAGCGATCAAGCCCGGGGGAAGTCCGGCGTCCAACAGCGCTTGGGCGATCAGATTGGTGGTCTGCGGCGTGCTGCTCGACGGTTTCACAACGACCGCGTTGCCGGCGGCGATGGCGGGAGCGACCTTGTGCGCCACCGTGTTCACCGGGGCATTGAACGGTGTGATGGCGCACACCACGCCGAGCGGTACCGGGATGGTAAATCCCAGCCTTCCGCCCTGCTGCGGGGCGCCCTCCAGAGGAACCATCTCGCCAACCAGGCGTCGGGCCTCCTCCGCCGACAGTCGGAACGTCTGAATGCATCGCTTCAGTTCACCTTGGGAGTCGGACAGTGTGAAACCGGCCTCGGTGCGGATCACTTCGATGAACTGCTCGCTGCGCTGCTCGATCAGATTCGCCGCGCGTTCCAGGATTGCCCCCCGGTCATAGGCCGTCAGAGTACAGCGTTCATAGGCGGCCTGGGCGGCGGCGACCGCGTCCCGCACCTGTTCGGGGGATGCAATGTGCAGCTGCGCGTAGGCCTGAAGCGTGAACTTGTCAAGCACATCTGTGCGCTCGGTACTGTCGCGCCACTGGCCAGCAATGAGAAGCGGAATATCTGTCATGGGTCTGTTCTTTCCCGGGAAGAGCACCCGATCAGGTGCCTGTGAAAATGGGGTCCCGGCGTTCCGCGGAGGCCTGCACGCCTTCCTTGTAGTCGTTGGTCTCCCGCAGCCAGTTCTGCTCGAAGGACTCCCGTTCAGTTGCAGCGCGGAAGTCGGCGATCCACTGCGCGTTGAGGACCTCGCGCGTTGCCTGCACAGAAAGCGGCGCGTTCTTGGAGATCTCGAGGGCCATTTCCACAGCCACGGCACGGACCTGGTCCTGCTCGACCAGTCGATCGGCCAGGCCGATCCTGACGGCCTCCTCTCCCGTGATGCGTTTGCCGGTGTACATCAGCCAGCGAGCCTGCTGCTGACCGATGAGCCGCGGCAACGTGACAGTCAGGCCGAACCCGGGAAAGAACCCGATGACATTGAAGTTGGCGGAGAACCTCGCCTCCTTGCAGGTCACCCTGAAGTCCGGGAATACGGCCAGGCCGAGTCCCGCGCCGATCGCTCCCCCCTGAACGGCCGCGATGATCGGCTTGCGCGTGGCGATCAGGCGTCGCGCCTCCTTGTAGGGATGGCGTTTGGCCGGAACGAATTTGGCTCCGGTCGCCTCCACCTCCAGCCGCTGCTTGAGATTGCCGCCGGCGCAGAAGTGCTTTCCCGCGGCAGCCAGCACCAGGGCCCGAACCTCGCCATCCTGGTCCAGTGCCTCCAACGCGCTCGCCACGTTGGCCAGCAGATCGACATCCAAGAAATTGTTGGGTGGCCGACGCATCTCGACAATGGCGACTGGACCCTGCTTCTCGACTCCGACGTCTCCAAATTCCATGGCTGTGCCCTCAACGTTGCTCGGCAATGTCGGTCTGTCGGATGTCACGCAGACCGGTCTTGCCGTGATGACGATCCGCCTGCTTGTAGCCGAGAGCATCTTCTGCGATCAGGATCTTCTGGATGTTCGCCGAGCCCTCACCGTTGTAGAGCATGTCGGCGTAAACCCGATACCAGGAGACCCGGTACTCGCGGGCAAACCCATAACCACCAAAGATCTGCTGGGCCTTGTCGGCGCACATCTTCGCTGTCTGGGAAGCATGGTATTTCGCGATGGACGCGATCCGGTTGGTCGGCTGGTCGTTGTCCATCGCCCAGGCCGCACGATAGACAAGCGTACGGCTTGCCTCGATGGCGGTGGCCATCTCCGCGATGGCATCCTGGATCATCTGGAGCCTTCCGATCGGCTGCTGCCTGACGGTGCGCTCGTTCGCATACCGCGTCGCCTCCTCAAAGCAGGCCTGGGCCAGGCCCACGCATTTCGCGGCCACGTTCAGGCGCCCCGGTTGAAGCGCCCGCATGATGATCTTCGCTCCCTCACCCTCAGCACCGAGCCGGTTCTCGACCGGTACAACGAAGTCGTCAAGATACACAGCGTTGGTGCGAAATGCCTTGGACATCCCCAGCATGTCGATGGGTTTGGCGGTGAAGCCCGGGTACTTCTTCGGCTCCACGATAAACGCCGTGACGCCCTTGGCGCCGGCGTTTCGGTCCGTCTTCGCCATCAGGATGCCCACGTCTGTCTCGTTCGCGATCGACGCCCACATCTTCTGCCCGGTGATCCGATAGACGTCGCCGTCACGTCGCGCGAAAGTCTTCATCGCGATCAGCGCGTCCGATCCGCTGTCGTTCTCCGACAGGGACATCATCCCGATCGTCCGGCCGCCAAGAAGGTTTGGCACGTACTTCTGAACCTGCTCCGGGGTGCCCGCGAGGTAGATGGCCTGCGGACAGGTGCCGCCCTGCTGGTTGTTGCAGGACGTGAAGCGCACCTCCTGTCTCGACATTTCCTCGATGATCACCGCCGCAGCCATGTAGCCCATGTCGCTGCCACCGACCGACTCGGGGAACACGGCACCATAAAGGCCCGCCTCACCCGCCTTGCGGATCAATTCACGCGGAAACTCCTGACGCTTCTCGAAGTCTTCCATCACTGGAACGACCTCGTTGGTCATGAAGCGCGACACCATGTCGCGCACCGCCTCGATCTCGGGAGACATGCTGAAGTCCATCTTGTCGATTCCTTGCTCGTATTTGTGCTGTCAGGCAGTCGGCCGTCGCCGGTACATCAAGGTCACGCGCATCGTCTGCGCGACGGTACCGTCCTGCTTGACAATCCGACGGTCAAACGCCACCACGCCGCGATCCGGCTTGCTCGTTTCCCTCTTGGAGGCCACATGAGCCTCCAGATGGATCGTGTCGCCGTGCTTGACTGGACTCACCAGGCGCCAGTCTTCGACACCCAGCATCGCCAGGATGGTGCCTTCGTTGTATCCGGCCGAGTGCCAAAGACCCCCGGCGATCGCGTAGATCAGTGGGCCGTGCGCGATGGGTTCGCCGAACGGAGTGCTTTTGCAGTACTCGAAATTGGTATGGATCTCGTTGAAGTCCCCGGAGATGCATGCGAAGTTGACAATGTCCGTGCTTGTGACGGTCCGCCCCGATGTGACGAGGTCCTCGCCAACCGTGAAGTCCTCGAAGTAGCGACCACGTACCGCGTGTTGATGATGGCTCATGTTCTGTTCACACCTTGATGTTCGACAGGATGACTGTGCAATGTGACGAGAGAATCCCGCCCTCGTTGTGCACCAGGCCGACCTTGGCGCCGGTGACCTGCCGTTCACCAAGACCGCCGCGCAACTGACTCACGACTTCGACGATGCCGAGGATGGCGCCCGCGGCGCCCGCATACGCGTGCGACAACATGCCGCCGTTTGTGTTCACCGGCAAGCGGCCGCCGATCCGCGCATGGCCGTTCTCGAAGAAAGCACCGCCTTCGCCAGGCTTCACGAAGCCGAGTTCCTCCAGTTCGATGATCGGCACGATCGTGAAGCAGTCATAGAGCTGCGCAATGTCCACGTCCGCAGGGCCCAGGCCAGCCATGGCATAGGCGGCGCGTCCGGACTCGTGGGCTCCGAACCGGGTGAGATCGGGCGCACACAAGACATGTTCGTGCGTGTGCATCTCGCCGATTCCGGCCAGGTAGACCGGTTTGTTCCGCAAGTCGCGGGCGCGCGCCGCGGAGGTCACGACAAATGCGCCCGCAGCGTCGGAGATGATGCAGCAATCGAGCATGCGGAGCGGGTCCGCGATCGGTTTGGACGCCATGACCTGGTCGGCAGTCAATGGTGTCCGCATCTGGGCGCGCGGGTGCATCACGGCATGCGCGCGGGTGTTGACCGCGACAGCAGTCAGTTGGGCCCGCGTGGTACCGAACTCGTGCATGTGCCGCCTGGCGACCATGCCGTAGAAGCCGGGAATCGATCCACCGTAGGGCTTCTCGAACTGGGGATGACCGACGTTGGTCAGCACTGCGATCGCCGCATCGCGTCCGAGCCCGGTTGCGCGGTTCTCGCCGGCGCACACGAGCACCGTCTCGGCCGTGCCCGCTGCGATGGCCTGGGCCGCGTGGCGCAACATGAGCCCCGGGCTCGCGCCGCCAGCCACGACCGATGCGCACATCTTCGGCCGCAATCCCATGTACTCGCACAGCGCCGAGCCCAGCATGGTGTACGGTTCGGTGAACGAATAGGCCGTCAACAAGCCGTCAACGTCCGACGGTTTGAGCCCGGCGTCGTCGAGCGCCCGCTGGCTGGCCTGCGCGTTCAGCCCGAGGCCCGTAAGGTTCGGAACCTTGCCAATATCTGATTCGCCGACACCGACGATCGCCACGGAGTTTCGCAAGCTCATGACGCCTCCGTCACTCGCATGAACTGCGGCATCAGTGCACCGTCGGTGCCACGCGGCTCGAAGGTCACCTGCACCAGCTCGCCGATGCGCACCTCCAGCGCGCCGGGCCCTACCACGTTCGCGAACATCCGTGGCCCCTCTTCCAGGTCCACCAGCGCGATCACATACGGCGCCGTCTGCGCGAAGTCCAGTGTCGGTGCGCGGTACACGATCGAAAAGCTGTACACACTGCCGCGTCCACTGCAGTCGATCCATTCCAGGTCATCGGACCAGCAGGTCGGGCACAGGCTGCGCGGCATGAAGTGGCGCTTTCCACAGGCGCGGCAATGGCGAACAACCAGACGGCGCTCGCTTGCGGCTTGCCAGTACGGCCGCGAGTCGGCGTTGGGTTCGGGGGTCGGCAGGGGTATGTCCATCGCGGGTATCAAGCGACGTACGGCTTGCCGAAGATCGGTTCCTTGAACGGCGTCGGCGGCAATTGCCAGGTGCCGGTCGACGGCGGCCGCACTTCGGCGTCCACGTGGACGTCGATCACACAGGGGCGACGCAACTGGACGGCGCGCGCCACGGCGTCGCCGAGCGCGTCGCTATGGGTGACCGTGAAGCCTTCTGCCCCGCATGCGCGGGCCCACGCAGCGAAGTCGGGGTTGTAGCGCTCGCCCCCAGGTCCTTGATCCCCCCGGTAAAACGCCGTCCCGATCTCCCGGCCCCCGAACATTCCGTACTGGATGTCGCGGATCGCCGACCAGGCGAAGTTGTTCCAGACGATCCAGACACAGGGCAGGTTGTACTCCACCGCCGTGCACAACACAT